>CANJJY010000005.1 GCA_947474445.1 Oligoflexaceae bacterium | reverse complement strand
TGCCAGGGCTGTCGATCGCCGTCTTTGTACACGCGACGCATCAAAGAGCTGGCATGCACGGGAGAAACTCCCTGTGACTGGCAAAGCGCTTCGAGATCCTGGCGAGTGAGAGCGAAAAAATCTTGCATCAAGACGGCGTCCTTAACTCAGCGGAGAAAAGCAGACGCCACCTTAGAAGCAAAGGATAAGTGAGGCAAGGCCAAAAAGAGATGGGAAAGGGTCAGTGATCAGCCGTTTTATCGTAATGAGGATCGTGGGTGATTCCATGTCGCAGCTCAAGTTGCTCCGCCATTTGATTCAGGGACAAGACCAGTTGCTGGAGTTCATCGCCTTTGCGGATCACGATGCGATGTCGATATTCGCCACGCGTGATATCACTGACAAATTTTTCGATCGCGACCAGAGGTCCCTGGTAAGTATGCCGCGCTCTGACGATCAGAACGCCCATAGCCACGATATAGACGACGATCGCGAGGACGAGCAGGGCGACGTTGCGGACGAGGATATCGTTGACGACCAACTGCTGTTTCATCTGGGGATCGACGACTTGAAAGATCTCCATCACTTGCTCGTACTGCTGATAAAAAGCCTGGTAAATAAAAAAACTGGCGGTGGCCAGAAAACAGAGAGTGGTCAGAGCGACTTGAGCGCCGTAACGCGAGCCGACGAAAAAGTGGAGGACGGCTGCGTGGAGTCGACGCTTCTGTGCTTCGGGGCTTTGCGACATTTGGGCTTCCTTCTCAAAAGTCATCGAGCCTGTACATATTGACAGTGTGCCCTCTCCCGCTCGCATGAGCAAGAAAATTCTTGCCTTTTAACCCCAAACTCATTAGGCTCCTGGCTCTCGTCACCAACCTTTTGCGAGTGGAGTGAACATTGCACGGTTCAAGACATAAAAGAAAGCATCCCAAGGGTCGTCGTAAAGTCGGTCGTAAAAAGCGCCGGATGATGCGTCAACGCCGAGCATTGCGTAGTAAGTAATCGCTCCGTTGGTAGAGACTCTTTTCGCGATTGCGGCACGTTCTTCAGTTGGAAGTTTGTGCCGCTTGCCTTTTCTCTATCAAAGGATCGACCTCTTCTCCCCTCTTCAAGCCACCTCGGCTCGTAAACCCTCACGCTTGCCCATCGCCAAGTCTTTTCGCCTATGCACAAGGATTAGCAGCACGTTGCTGCGTTCGACTTGCAGAAACGCGAACTAAGCACCAATTTGCGTCCGCCTTCTCGGGAGATGCCGCTCTCTGTCGCACTCGCGCTGCGTCAATCTATGCCAAAAACTTTGCAATTCGACTTGGTCCTCAGTAAGCTTATTTAAAGAGCAACAGATCAAATTTTAAGAATCGAATTCTCGCTTGATTCCTTATTCCTTTTTTTCGTTAAGGGGGCGGTGATGCTTGACTTTATTTTGGAATTGGAACGCACGCTCAAGATTTGGCCCGATGGTGTCAAATGGAGCTTGGTCCAAATCGCCGAGCAGACGCGCACGCGAGTCCCCGCAACGGTGGAGTGCCTGACTGAGGTTCTCAGCAAGAACCCCGACGTGCACGATCCTCTCAGTTACAATGAAGTGCACAAAGCCTTCCTCGTATTGCGAGAACGCCACAAATCGCAACTCGAAGCTTTGAACGAACGCGAAAAGCGCGCCGTTCAGGGTGCCATCGATGCTTACGAGCAGGTGATGGATCGCGTGCGTTTGATGGAGATGGCAAAAAATCGCCGTTCGGCTTACCGCACCCTGAACTATACCTATGGGAACTACCTCAATCTGCTCCCCTCAGAAATTAAAAGCCGCATCTGCGATGACTGCCTTCGCATTGGAATCAAGGAGGGGATCAACTTTCAGGAACTTTCGCAGTGGCTCCAGCGCGGAATTCAGCACCTCATGGAATCGCCCAGTCGCGATTCAGTTGAAGACGCGCTTGACTTTCTTGATGCCTATGGAGACTATTTTCTGACTGAAGCAAATGGGAAGGGCGAGAAATTCCTCACCAACCTCTTGCTCAGACTCAAACCGGCAGCCATGGAGTTTGATCTTTCCCCCAAGCTCAATGAAGTGGCGGGGGATTTCAAGCTGACTGAAGTCATGGATGTCTTTGTCTAAGACCGACGCGGTAGACCTTTTTTTCTTGGGACGGGCGTCAGGTCGCAACTCGGAGATATACCGAACTTGAGCCGTTCCCCTAAAAAAACATCCAAGTCTCGTCCCAAAGTCGCCAAAGCCAAACCCTCACCTGCCAAGAAAGCTCCTTCCAAAGTTGCTGCAGCCCTCCCTAAGGAGGTGAGTCGAGCCTATCCCACAACGCCCCAGGTTTATCCGGTCAAACCTTTGAGTCCAAACCAAGTCTTCGCCAGTTGCTCGACCGATGGTTTCCACTTCAAGACGACGCAAGCTCTCGAGCCCTCTCACGACATCATCGCTCAGGATCGTGCCATTCGTGCTATCCACATGGGTCTGTCGATTCAAAGGCCAGGCTACAATATTTACGTGGCTGGCATCGAAGGCACGGGCAAAACCAGCGTCATGCGCCAATTTCTAGAACGCTGGTCGGCGAATTCCCCGGCCCCGAGCGATTGGGTGTACCTCTATAATTTTGCAGACACCGAAGGTCCTCGCGTGGTCAAACTTCCCCGCGGCGATGGCAAAAAGCTCAAGAAGAACATGGAGCACCTGGTCAAAGCTCTTCGTTCTGAAATTCCCGTGGCCCTGCAGAGCGAGGACTACGAAAACGCAGTCAACACTTACATCTCCTCGGCTAACGACATCAAATCCAAGCTCTATAGCGATCTCGAGCGGACCGCGAAAAACAGCGAGTTCGTCATCAAATCGACTCGCATGGGGATCGAGACGATACCCGTCGTCGACGGTCGCCCGCTGACCGAGCGCGATTATTCCAAGCTCACCGAAGACGAGCGTCAGGCCATCGAGGTTCGTCGATCGGAACTCGAGCCTGAAGTTCTCGACTTTGCCAGAAAGGTGCGGACGCTCGACAAGGACACGAGCGAGCAGCTCGAGAGTCTACGCGATTCCATCGGCGAGCAGATCATTCAAGCCCTCGTCGCTCCTTTGACTGAAGAATATGAGGATTATCCCGACGTTCTCGAATATCTCGAGCAGGTGAGAGAAGACGTCAAAGAGAATCTCCTCGAGTTCTCTGAAGAAGAAGGCAACTCCGAGAACAATACCGAAGAAGCGATGTATGAGGGACACAAGGACAAGTTCACCAAATACAAGGTGAACGTCTTCGTCGACAACAGCAAGACGGAGAAGGCGCCTGTCATTATTGAGAACAACCCGACCTACTACAATCTTTTCGGCAAAATCGAAAAGAATGTCGAGCACGGGATGTACCTGACCGACTTCACCATGATCAAGGCCGGGTCGATTCAAAAGGCCAATGGTGGATATCTCGTCCTCAACGCCCTCGACATTTTCCGCACGGGTAATATCTGGGAATCTTTGAAGCGCATTCTGAGAAACCGCAAGGGTTTCATCGAGGATATGGGCGAACAATATTCCTTGTTGCCGACCTCGGGGCTCAGACCCGATCCGGTGCCACTCGAGCTCAAAGTTATTCTGATCGGCACCGACGAAGTCTATCATATGCTCTATCAGCAGGATGAAGAGTTCCAAAAGATCTTCAAGATCAAAGCCGACTTTGATTTTAAGATGGAACGATCCCCTGACAATATCATGGCCTACGTCTCGTTCGTCGCTACGCGGACCCATCTCGAAGGGCTGCTTCCCTTCGATCGTTCGGGCGTCGCCGCGATCGTCGAATACGGATCGCGCCTCATCGAAGATCAAAACCTTTTGTCGACTCAGTTCGGTGATATCAAGGATTTGACGATCGAAGCCGATTTCATCGCCAAAGAGCAGGGTCACAAGCACGTGACGCGCGCCGATGTCGAGCAGGCTCTCGATCTCAAGTACTATCGCTTGAATCTGCAGGAAGAGTATCTCCTACGCCTGATCAAACAGCAGGATATCCTGATCAGCGTCGACGGATCCCGCATCGGCCAGATCAATGGGCTCGCCGTCTACGATTATGCCGATTACTCTTTCGGTAAAATCAGCCGGATCACCTGTACGACCTGGCCGAGCAAGCGCGGGATCATGAACATCGAGCGTGAAGCGCGGATGTCGGGCAAGCTCCACGGCAAGGCCGTCATGATCATCGGCGGCTTCTTCAAGGTGCTCTTGCCCCGTGATCGGGTTTATAGCTTTGGCGCCAGCGTGGCCTTCGAACAGAGCTACGGCCCCATCGACGGTGACAGCGCCACCCTCGCCGAAGTCATCGCCATCGTCAGTTCGCTGTCGCAGGTGCCGATCAATCAGAATCTGGCCATCACGGGATCGATGAATCAGTTCGGAGACGTTCAGACGATCGGCGGGGTCAACGAGAAGATCGAAGGTTTCTTTAAAATCTGCGAACTGATCGGTAAAAGCAAAGAATACACGGTCATAATACCGCATGCAAACGTCCAGAATCTGATGCTCCATCAACGAGCTCGCGAAGCTGTCGCACAGGGCCGCCTCAAGGTGATTCCTGTCCGTCATATTTCCGAGGCCTTTGAAGCGGCGACAGGGGTGCCACTCGGACTCAAGGACGTTCACAGCGAAGCCAAGATAGCCAAGAACTCTGCTTTGGATCGCATCATAGGATGGCTAGACAAGGTGAAGTCTGTCGATCATGATTGAGGGCCTTAGAGGCCGCCCCGAGGCGGCCCTCTCTCTTTTTTGACTGAGGCATCATTTCCATGCGTTCTCAACTTCAGATCCTGCGCGCGCGTGCGACTCTGCACGAAGCGATTCATAGCTTTTTCCGCCAGCGCGATTTTCTCTCTATCGATGCACCGATTGCCGTCACCAGTCCAGGCACGGAAGTGCATCTCGGATATTTCTCCACCACCTGGGTGGATCATCAGGCAAAATCTCATCCGCTTTTTTTGCGTTCGAGTCCCGAGCTGCATCTGAAACAGGCTCTAAGTTGGAATCTTGATCGCATCTATCACCTCGGCAAATGCTTTCGCAACAGAGGGGAATTAAGCCCCTGGCATCACCCAGAATTCACTTTGCTGGAATGGTATCAGACGGGCATCAGCCTGCCTCATTTCATGAGCCAGACCGAAGAGTTGGTACGCTATGCGGCCGAGACTCTCGCTGCCGCCTCTGCTGAGGTAATGCCCCTTCCCGCCCAGTTCCAGCGTCTTTCCGTATTTGAAGCCTTTGAGCAATGGGCCAAGATTTCGCTGGTCGATGGCGACCCCGATCTCGCCGCGCAGGGACGCGCGCAGGGCTATATCAGTCTGCAGCCGACCGACAGTTTTGAAACGGCTTATTTCAAGATCCTGCTCGATGTGATCGAGCCGCGCCTCAAGGCCGAGAAGGCTATTTTTCTCTATGATTATCCGGCTTCTCAATGTGCCCTTGCCCGGATTGAAGGCGGACGCGCCCAGCGATTTGAACTCTATCTGGAAGGCGTCGAACTCTGTAATGCCTTCGACGAACTCCTAGGGAGCGCCGAGAATCGTCAGCGGATTAAAAAGAGCAATGAGGAACGCCGCGCATTGAACTATCCTTTCGTGCCTGAAGACGAGGACTTCTTCCGCGCCCTCGACCGCGGTCTCAAGCCTTGCTGTGGAAATGCTCTCGGCTTTGATCGCCTCCTCGCTCTACTGCTGGGAGAAAAATCCATTCATCGCGTCGTTCCCTTCCGCGAAAATCGACCATTTGCCGGCTCGCAAAGCCTTGGTGGGCCGTCCATACAAGGATAAAACCGAATTGACATCTCCCGGTACGCGTGACAGAGAAGCTCTGTGAGTCATCTTGCGTCAAAAAAAGGAAAAACGAATGAACAAGCCACCCATTCTCATCGCTTCGTTCTTAGGCTCTATGTCTCTTAGTCTGTGGGGAGCATCCACCAGCGCGGATCGACAGCTTTCAAGCTGCCTGGCGCATATCGAAGGGACTGATCAGGGGAGATGCACGGTGTATCTTGATCATACCGACCCTGAGCAGGCGAAAGTCGGTCAGGCTCTGATGAATCTTTTGGACCAAGGTGTGACGCACTATCAAGTTCGTCTCCCACGCGCCGATCCATGGGAACGCGTAGTTCTCATTTCTGACGCCGATCATTACACGATCACTCTGAGGAGCGCTTACGATCCGAAAGACGTCACGGCTTCCGACCGCGACCACGAGTTTCGCTTTGTCATCGACAAGCTTTTGAGCCTCTAAGAAGAAAGGCTTTCAGAAGCCTTCGAACTTGCCTTTCCGTACATTCTCGACCGCTTCACCAATCTGATTGCGGTCCCGTCTTTTTTCTTCTTTATGACGCATATCGTCTTTTTGACCCGAGCTGGTGAATTGGCTTTTCTGCGTTTCCCGCTGGGAAATTTTCGAACGGGCATTCGCCTTTTCACCGCCGCGAGCACTGGGAGCCATTTTAATGACGCGCGCGAAAATTGGCGCGTGCTCAGCACAGGCCGGACATTGCGCCTCTTTCTCCCACTGATCTAATTCTTTGATGGGCAGAGTCACTAGCCCCTCGTAATCGCAGGCAGAACATCGAACATCATAGCTTGGCACGTGTGTGAACTCCTCGACCTGGCTTCATCGGTGGCCAGCATACCATAGGCGCCAGAGAAAAAGGGGAAAGTGTGAGACCCGGGCTTACCGTGCTTTGCCTTTGAGCTCTAGGCAGGGTAAGGTAGAGAAGTCGAGATGGTTCGAATCATTTCAGTCAGGAGTGTGACAATATGGGCGACAAGAGTCCCAAAGACAAAGCCAAAGGCCAGAAGCAAAAGACGAATGATAAGGATAAGGCTCAGCAAGCCGCTCAAGCGAGCCGCGATGCAAAAAGTGCCAAAGGTGCCGACGCTAAGGGTAAAAAATAATCCAGTCTGCTGACAGCTGCAAAGCCTCATTGAATCGAGTCAATGAGGCTTTATTTTTTCCCCCTCTGCAGATTCAACCCAAGGCAACTGAGGCGGCTCAACTCCGCGCGTTTCCCTGACACTCAAGCGGGCAAATAAAGATATCTCACTACGCGCCGCTTGAACCGTGTTCCACTGAAAAAGAGGACCGAGCAGGGGAATGCTGGCGAACCAAGGGGTCGCGTCTTGCTGCTGACCTTGGCTTTGCGATTGAATGCGTCCAAGAAGCTGCCAGCTGCCGAAGGCCATCCAAAGCTCTGTTTCAAGATGGCTAGCGTCGAGCGAAGAACCGCCGCCCCTGGGTCGACTGAGCTGCATATCTACTTTCATGCGAGCCTTCTGTTCTTTCTCCTCTACGAGTTGGCAGTGAAGCTGAAATCCAACTACCTTCCATTCAGCTTGTCGATCCTCATCGCTGCCGTGGATCGTTTCGATCTCAAGACCATCACTTACGCGCACATCTCCGCCACGGACGATCTGCACATCGGGCTGCGCAATAATCTGAGCTTTGCCTTCTTCGGACAGATTCGCGATGAGGGCCTGCAGCGGCGTGTGAGGAGGTATCGCCAGCCCCTCCCACCGCAGGGGATTGTCGTGCTCTGTGCTCTGGGAACGCTGGGCGACAGCAATCAATTCCAACTGATAACTCACCGTAGTTTCATCTAGGCAGCGAAGCAGCAGAGGTACGGCATAGCGCTCCTCCAATTCACGCCGCAGCTCTTGATCGCGGCGCTGGACTTCTCCCCCACATGCGGAAGTGATCCGCGCAAAGCCGTCAGGGCCGATGCTGAGGTCATCTCTTCCTAGCTCGCGCCTCAGCTGCTTTTGCCAGCTAGCCTGCGCCTCTTCCTGCAAGGCGACTTCAAAACGGCAAGGAGGCTGCTTCTCACACTGACGCCTGGCGGCGTGGAGCCAGCGGAGAGAAGTAGTCGTGCCGCTGATCACATAGCGCTCGGTATCGCAGTTGACGCCGATCTCATCGCAGTAGTAGTGCTGCCAGGACTTTTGCTGCAGGCGCTCAGACGTACCCGGAGGGATCTGGGCCGCGACCTCTATCATCCAACTGGCGCGCAAATGCCCCTCGCTATCGAGAGCCCGCGCGTAGACGAGACCACTGCGGAGGGCGAGGAGACGAAACCTCTGAGGGCCAATTTCCTCGACTTCGATGATTTTCTTTTGACTCAATCGCAGCGTCGTGCCGACGGGAATCGTGAGCTCGCGGCTGCCGCCCCAGGCCAAGCGCCACGCATTCAAAGAAGGAGCGTTGTCAGCCGCCAAAAGGCGGGGCAGAAAGGCGGGAATGAGGAATAAGCCTAACAGAAACCACAGAAACCCCTTAATCATAAGCGATTGACGTCCCCTCACGGCAGGGAGACAGTTTTTGTGCTGCAGATACTAAAGAGATGCCACCTTCACCTAAGAGAATCTGAAGCAGAGCTTCCGATTGTTTCCGCGGCGGAATCGCCAGATATCTTTGTCCATGAGCGAGGGGAGAGGTCCACAACCTGAGGGGCTCATCGCTCAGGAGACAGAACTCCTGCCCTTCTTTTGGTTTCTTAGCGAGGTGAAAGGCCTGACCTTTTCCTAAGGTAGGCCTCCCATCCTTAAAGAATTTTTCCGCAGGAAAGAGCAGTTGCTGCGGCATGGGCTTTTGGAGATCAGGGGCACTTCGCAAAAAAAGAGTTCCCAGGAGAAAAGTCGCGCCATGCGTCGACAGCACGGGCAGCTGATTCCAACTCAATCGCATCGCCAGATTGTGCCAGTGGGTTCGTAGGCGATAAAATCTTGAAAATAGCATAAAGCCTCCGCATCGTGTTGACGTTCAAAATAAGCACCGTAGTCAATTCGAGGAGGTAAAGCGGACCACGAAGTACCCCAGGCCATCACGCTTTCCGGGGAACTCAGTTCTAAACGATCGTGGTAAACTTCGAGTTCGCTGTAAGCCTCCGTCCAGGCCTTGGCGACCCGAAGGCTGGCCTGCCAAAAGATGAGCTGCAGAGACAGAGTAAAGAACAAGAGCAGGAGCTCGGCAGAACCTCGTTGGGGACCTCCTCTCACGGCCCTGCCCCCTCGGTTTCACCTTCAGCCTCAGCAGGATTTCTCTCTTGCGCATTCGACCAGCGGATCCACCAGTTGGGGTAGGCGTCAGGCAAGGCAAGGTTTTTTTGTCGATAGATGTCAAAGGCCGCCGCATCAAGCTGAGCACAATCCGTCTCGTCCTCCACTTCACGCTCGTGCCAAAAATCGAGGGCGGCCTCCTCAGCCTGCCAGAGGGCATCCACCTCGTGGGGCCGCTCACGCTCCCAGATCAGCCGCCCAGCCTCCAGGTTTTTCTGCAAAGCAGCGAGCCGCCCGCAAAAAAGCTGCCGCCGATCCCGAACCCATGCCTCTCTCACGTTTGAACAGACGCGTGCCCACAGGTGCCAACCCAGCAGCAGAGGTAGCGTCCACAGCAAAATCCACCCTATTTTCAGCCCATACTGCATCGACTGCCCTCCTGATGGGGAGGAAAATAGGTTTTTGCAATTTAGTCGGCCAGAGACATCTTATCTGGTAGAATGTCTTCACCCTGCTTCTTGAGAGGAAACGCGATGAAAGCAACGATCATCCTTATTGCCTTGACCAGCGTCATGTGCTGCAAGTCCTCCAACAGCCGCCCCAAAGCCATCGAATCAGCGGAGGCCGTGACGGAAGACAGCACCCAAACTCCTGAGGGCGAGAAGGTAAACGCCAAACTCGTCGCGGCACCAGCCGCCGCCACCAAGCCCGATTCTTCGCAAAGAATATTGCGCAAAGTGGTCGGCGCCCTTTCGAAAGAAGATCCTAAAGCCCAGCATTATGAATGCGAAGTCATGAGTCAAAATATTGAGAATCTTGAGCAGGTCCAGCAGTGGATCACCGAAGTTGAAAAAGCTCCTATCGTCGAAGCCTTTTATTTTCGAGCCGCGATCCCTTCGATGCAAATCTATGCTTACAAAGACGGTCGCGAAATTCTGTTGCTCGAATCCTATTCATCGGCCCGCTATCGGCGCCCGAATAAAGAAGGGGATATTAAAAATGATATCGCCGAAGAACTTCTCAAAATCGCTCATCAGAAATGCCCCTATCCTTGAGGAGAGTTTGAATGTTTCATTTTCGTCTTACGTTTATCGCTCTCCTCTTCGGTGTCTTTCTATCCAACTCCTGTCGCACATCGCGAGAAAAAGTCGATGTGCTCTCAACGGGGGTGGATACGCAACCGACGGCTACCGGTCGAGATGCATCCGGCGGACCGGGTTCCATGCAAAGTTCGCTGCTCATCACGCAAGTCACCTTGCCCGCAACTGTGGTCTCGCATAAGTCGATTGATGTGAGCGTCTTTCCTGTCGATAGCAGCAATATCGAAACCGAAGGAAAAGAGTACAAAACCTACAAATTCGGCACGCCCATATCTCTGGTCGCTCTCAAATCGTATCGTATCAACGTCATCGCTTACGATGAAAGCGGAACGGTGGTCGCCGAAAATCGACATTGTTCGACGCAGCTCACCTTCAAAGCTCAATTCGGTCAAAACCGATTTACGGTTCCTTTGTGCGCGCCACCCCCCGGCGCTCGAAAGAGGTCCTCCAGCAGCGGGAGTTGAAGCTCAAGTCGAAGGTCAGGCCGGTGAAGAAGATGGTTTGACTTCGCTCAGGAGGGCGCGATAGCCCTCGCGAAAGGTCGGGAAAAAGTAGCGATAACCGGTCGCCAGGATCTTTTGATTGAGCACGCGTTTTTGCCCGCGGTGAGAGACCAGACTGCGGTCAGCACTGACAGAAAGCTCTTCGATAGGAATGCCGAGTTCTTCCGCCATCCAACGAATCACGCTATTGCGATCCGCCGCGTCGCAATCCACTCCGTTGTAGATTCCACCTTTGAGACCCTTATCGCCCATCAGGTGCATAAGCATGCCCACACAATCGGCCTGATGAATGCGATTGGTGTAAAGCGGAGGTCCCTCAAAGAGGACCTCTTTCCTCTCCCATACCCGCCGGAGAAAATAAGTACGCTGCGGCCCATAGATACCACCAAAGCGCACGATGGTCGTCGTCCACGGCCCCGCGAGAAGCCATCGTTCGCCTTCGGCAATGATCGCGCCGAGTCCCTTTTGAGCTATGATTCCTGACCTTTCATCGACTTCCGATCCATCGTCTGCGGCATAAACAGACGTGCTCGAGGTGTAGAAAACGCGCGGTGTGCAGCCGCGTAGTTCCAAAGCTTGCAAAATGTTTCGCAGACCATCGACATAGATCGATCGATAGGCGGCTTCGCTTGAACTATCGGCGGCGGCAGCGTAGACGAGGTGGGTGCACAGCGGCAGATCTTTCAAGGTTTCTGGTCGCGCGAGATCCGCTTGAATAAGCTGAGCTCCTTCAATCGGTTCCGCGCGGCGCCTGAGGACTGTGGCCGCTTGGGAGGATTGGACGAGAGCACGCGCTAAAGCGCCGCCCAGATATCCCGCTCCGACAATGAGGTAGGACGGTGACTGGAGCAAATCGGTATCCTTCCCGGGCCGTGGTCTCAATTGACCTTTTCCGTTTCCGTTCGATATTTGCGGAGCACATATTTCAATTCGCCGGTGGCTCGATAAAGACAGCCCGCGTTGTTGCTCACCAATTCTCCTTGGCTGCAATAGCTAGTCAAGAGCCTGGGTCCCAAGGTTTTTGATTGGGTTTCGAGCCATTTCTCACAGCCGCTCAAGGCTTCTTTTTCCGAAGTCTTTGAACAGAAAATCTTGGTCTCCAGCTTCTCCGTTTCTTCGACAATTTCTGTCTTGGTCGAGCTGGCTGCCCAGAGATGAGAACCGCAACTTAAGGCCAAAGTCCAAAGCAAGTATCTCCGCATATTCGCGCCTCCTATAAGCTCGCCTTGCCGCCGCCTTTTATGATACATCCACTGAATCTGGAGCCATAAAGGAGGCCTGCTTGTCTGCGACGCCCGATCTTATCAAACTCGATCCTCCCCTGCCATGGGTCTCGCGTTCCGGCACGACTGGTTTCGTCTTGGGCTTGGCTAAAGATCATCTTCTGCTTCAACTCAACCATAATGACGCAGAAAAGCCGACCGTTAGCGGCGTAACCGTCCATCTCGGCGGCCCACAGCGTTTCTACTTCGCCGGCACGGCCGAAGAAAAGTCAGAACGACTCCTCCTCTACCCCGTCGATGCCCAGGAAAAAGCTCTGCTGCAGGATATGCTCGGCCAACTCCGTAAGGGACAGCACATCGATATCTGTCGCGATCTCGATGTAGAAGCGAGCGATCGGTATACAGGTTTTGAGCGCGTGCATCTCATGCCCGAAGCTCTGCCTCTCGTCGATCCAGCCGATCTCAGTACCCAAACACAATTTTTAGGACGCAGCTTCGCGCTGCCTCTGCTCATCACGGGCATGACCGGCGGGATCGATCAGGGCGCCGAAATCAATCGACGTCTGGCCGTCGCTGCAGAAGCTTACGGCATTCCGATGGGAGTCGGCTCACAGCGCATCGCCCTGGAAAATCCGGCTCATGCTTCGATCTTTCGGGTCAAGCATCATGCACCCCGTTTGTTTCTCATCGGTAATCTTGGAATGGCGCAATTGGTCGAGGCCGATGCCTTATCGCTCTGCCAACGCGCAGTCGATATGATCGAAGCCGATGCGCTGGCCATTCATTTGAATCTCGTGCAAGAAAGCATACAGGTCGAAGGCGATCGACATTTTAAAGGTTTTCTCGATCAGCTCGAGCGCATCTGTCGCCGGCTGTCCGTCCCGGTCATCATCAAAGAAGTCGGTTCCGGCATCAGTCCGAGCAGCGCGCGGCGTCTGAACGATCTCGGTGTCTCTGCGATCGACATCGGCGGGCGAGGGGGTACTTCCTGGGCCCACATTGAAGGCCTGCGGAGCCGATCGCCACTGGTTCAGGATCTCGGGCGCACCTTCCGTGACTGGGGAATTCCCACGGCCTTTAGTCTAGCGGCTGTTCGTCAAAGTCTTCCCGATTTGCCTTTGATTGCGACGGGCGGAATCCGTGACGGAGTGACAGTGGCTAAAGCACGCGCTTTAGGCGCCGACCTAACTGGCATAGGCCTTCCTCTTTTAAGGGCTGCCTTGCGCAGTGAAGAAGGCCCGCACGAGGTCCTCGAAGGATTCCGGCGTGAACTCGAGATCGCCATGCTAGCCAGTGGCTGCGCCACGCTTTCGGATCTCCCGAGCAAGCTTGGTTTTGGACTCCCGCTGGCCGACAATTTCGAGCGATTCCGCTTCTGACGCGCGTTCGATTCCCTGGGATGAGAGCCTATCTCAAAAAAGGGAAAATTAAAGCGGGCGGAGAAAAAAATTGGAGTCTAACGACGGTACATGAGGATTGTTTCCTGTGCGGCAAGGAAGTGATCGCCTTTTTGAGACACGCTCTTGAACTGAATGGGGCTTTCGGGCATTCTGTGAACGCCCTTCTCCAAGCATCATCTGACAGTGTGGTTGAACTATGAGCAAAGAAACGAGCTCTTCCTTCCAGCATCATATGCAGGCCCAGCAGGGACGTTTGTCATCGCGTCTCCCCGGATTCTATGAGTTGCCGATAGGCCAACGTCGCGAAATTATTCTCGGGATGAACCATCTGCAGACCCATGATCAAACGATCCAAGGGGAAAAGCTTGGAGATTTTTCGACGCTCAGCGCGGAATTGGTCGATGTCTTTATTGAAAACGGGGTAGGTACTTTCGCCTTGCCTCTCGGCATAGCCACTAATTTTCTCATCAACGGTCAAGATATCCTCATACCCATGGCGGTAGAAGAAACCAGTGTGCTGGCCGCCGCCAGTCATGGTGCCAAGCTCGCCAGAGCAGGAGGCGGTTTTCAGACCTGCAGCACCGCTCCGATTGGAACGGGACAGATTCAACTCTATCCGCGCGAAGGATTCGATTATGAAAGCGTCCTTCAGCGCGAGCGCATGGCGCTGATCGACCACGCAAACGAAGGGCAGCATCGCCTGCAAGCCCGCGGAGGGGGAGCACGAAACCTGACGTGGCGGTACATCGAAGCGATCAAGTCCCTGGTCCTTTACCTCGATGTCGACACCCGCGATGCCATGGGTGCGAACATGATCAACACCATGTGCGAACGTCTCGGCAAACGGGTGCAGGATTTAATCCCCTGTGAAATGGGTCTGAGGATCCTTACCAATCTCTGCGACAAGCGCTTGGCGCGCGCCCGTTGCGTAGTGCCTCAAGCTCAGCTCAGCAATCGAGAATTCAGTGGTGCCGAAGTTGTCGATCGCATCGAGCAGGCCTATCTCTTCGCCGCTCATGATGTCTATCGCGCGACAACGCATAATAAAGGCGTGATGAACGGCATCGATCCAGTGGTGATTGCGACCGGCAATGACTGGCGGGCCGTGGAAGCAGGAGCTCATGCTTATTGCTGCCGCACAGGCGTTTATCAACCCATGACGCGCTGGTGGAAAAACAGCGCGGGTGATCTCGAGGGCGAGATCGAATTGCCCATGGCGGTCGGTACAGTCGGGGGCGTCACGACTCTGCATCCCAGCGCGCAGGCATCCTTGCGTATCCTCGGCACGCCCTCCGCTCAGGGGCTCGCAGAAATCATTGTGGCAGTCGGCTTGGCGCAAAATCTTTCTGCTCTCCGCGCCCTGGCTTCTGAAGGTATTCAACGGGGTCACATGAGCCTGCATCAAGGCAACATGCGCCTCGCCGCTCAAAAAGGAGCCAGTCAGCATTGAAGCCTAGACGCGCCATAGCTCGAGTTCCAGGTAAACTGATGCTGGCCGGTGAATATGCCGTCCTGCAAGGTTCGAGCTGTATAGCGTGCACGGTTGATCGCTGGCTGCAGGTCGACGTCGTGGCGGAACCGCTGGGCTCTGGATTCACGATCCATTCCGATCTCTGGCCTGAAGCTTTGAATGGGGATCACTTGCCTCCCCTTCTCGTGCAAGAAGAACCTTTACTGCAGCTGATTGCGATGGTCAGAAAGCAAATCCCCTCGCTCACTGATCTTTCGCTGCAGGTGCAATCGCAGCTTCAAGTTTCCCATGGTCTCGGCAGTTCCACTGCCGTGCGCCTCGCCGCGCTGCTCGCCTTACAATTGTTCCATCAGGCGGCTGCCGATCATTCTAAGAGCGAGCGTTCTGCGTCTGGCGCAAGCGATCTGCTGTGGTCCTGCGCGCGCGAGGTTTGGCAGTTGCAGCTGGCTCAGCAGGGATTCGCTTCGGGCTACGACGTCGTCACGCAGAGCGCTGGCGGACTGATCAAGTGGCAAGCTTCGACTGCGCCGTGGCCGGGACCGATCGAGCGACTGCCTCCCCCATTTTCAGCGCGCGACTTGAGCTCGTGGGTTCACGTATGGGTAGGAGGTCGCGGAGCGCCGACGGCGACGGTAGGTGGCAGGACCCGCCGCTGGCTGCAGGCAGAAGGTTTGAATGAGACCCTCATCGATCGATCTGATGCCTTGGTTCAAGCCATTTGGTCTCAATGTGCTGCGCCTTCGCCCGATCATTGGACGCAACTCTGCGCAGCGGTTCAAGCGCATCGAGACATCTTCACGCGATCGCCGGCCTATCCCACGTCTATCCTCGAGGCCCTGGCCACCTTGCCTGGTTTCGATCAAACGTGGACCTTCAAGACGACAGGTGCAGGAGGGGAAGACGCTCTTATACTGTTCGGCCCCCGCGAGGCCCTCACTTCCGCGTTTCAATCCTTAGAGGCTTTAGGCTGGCAAGAATTGGACGCTCTTTTCATTGATACGGGAGCAGCTTGGGAAAGGGACTATCCATGAATGGATTCTACCGCGCGACGGTAGCGAGCAATATCGCTTTTCTAAAATACTGGGGCAAACGCGACAAAGCCTTGCAATGGCCGGCGAATGATTCGCTGTCGATGACGCTTGATCAACTCAAAACCGAAACCCGTGCGCGCCTTTATCAGGGTGACGACCATCTTTTTCGCTTTGAAGGGCGCGTGTACACCCGGCAAACCCGGCAATTCGATAAAGCCTTTCGCCATCTCGACGAGCTCGCACGCTTGCTCGGCGAGGAGCGACGGCTGGAAATCGACACGCTCAATCATTTTCCGATAGGTGCAGGCATGGCCAGCAGCGCGAGTGGTCTCGCGGCTCTGACCATCGCGACTCTTGCTGCATGGCTCGACGCTCCGACCTTCGACCGACTCGCTGCTCAAGGCTTTTCTGCGGAGCGCCTGGCCCATCTATCGCGCCTCGGATCGGGCAGCGCGGGTCGTTCGCTGTTTGGCGGCTATGTCGTATGGGAGGCCGGCGTGACAGCTGACCAGCAGCGCGTGTGGCCTTTTGCCCCTGCAACGGCGTGGAACCTTCGCGATACGGTCGTGGTATGCAGCGCCGATGAAAAGAGTTTGAGTTCAAGCGACGCTCATCAGGAGGCTTGGAGCAGCCCTTTATTCAAGCCGCGCCTCGCCGGTTTGCCCGAACGTATGAAAGCAATGCAGGCGGCCCTTGAGCGTCGCGATATGGAAAGTCTGGGACCTTTATTAGAAACGGAAGCCCTCGAGATGCATGCTGTGATCATGACAGCCGGACAGCCGCACCAATATCTGGCAGAAGCTTCCCTCGACTTTCTCGTACGCTTGCGCAACGCGCGACAAGCCGGTAAGGTGCAGGCTTACTTCACCATAGACGCGGGTCCAAACATTCACGTGATCCATGAAGCCAGTGAGCACGAAAAGCTGTGCCAATGGCTCAAGTCAGAGTATCCGACTCAGCTTCTTTTGCACGACAAAGTAGGTTCAGGCCCCCAACTCGAGTATGTCAGCCATTAGGAACGAATTGTGAACGAAAACCAGTTCCCACAGCTTTCATCGGAAACTAGACCGACATTCCCCCATGAGATTCATGCGAGTGCCTGTGGCAAAGCAATTATTGTCGGCGAGCATGCCGTCGTCTACGGAACACGCGCCGTAGCCATGCCTCTGCGAACAATGCCTTTTCATCTGTCTCTGAGTCCATTTTCCCCTCACGATGGAAAAGGTAAGGCGCCGCAGATTCATCTCAAGCTGGCCGGTCATGACGTTTCTCCGCGCGTACACAGCGTCGTGCTCGATGCGATGCAACTGCTCGGCCTCGAAAAGTTTTCCCTGCACGGAAAAAGTCATTCAACTCTGCCTATCGGCGCGGGTCTGGGTTCTTCCGCAACTCTCTGCGTGGCGGTTCTGCGGGCTCTAGCGGAAGCTGGGGGTATGCCCATCAGCAAACCCAAGCTGGCCGAGATGGCCAACGAACTCGAGAAGAGATTTCACGGCAATCCTTCCGGCCTCGATACGGCCGTCGTTGCCTACGAGCAATGCATTCTTTTTGCCAAGGGTCATCCGATCGAAGCGATTCCGGTCGCATCACCGACGCGAGGTCGCTGGGAATTTGTGCTCATCGATAGTCATGTGCGGGCCTCGACCATGGCCATGATTCGCATGGCGGAACCCTTCCTGAAGGGTCCCGGCGGCGATCGCCTCCTGCAAGCTTTCGATGCCTTATCGCTCAGCGTCTACGATGCCTTGCAACGCGGCCAAACCGCCGAAGTAGGGGCAGCCATGAATGCCTGCGATCAACTCCTGAGAGCCGTCGGGGTGGTTCCGGATAGTCTGCAGGATATGATCGAGGAAAGCCTGCGCTCAGGCGCACTCGGCGCGAAGACGACTGGCGCCGGCGGCGGCGGTATGCTGCTCGTGCTCCTGGATCCCGAGCGGGCTCAGGAACAGTACGCTGCTCTGCAAGCGAGTTTTTCCGAGCATAGTCTCTATCGCGTCTCGCTCGATTCTCAGACCTGAACCTCTGGACCAAGACCTTGAACGAAGAAAGGGCGAAGCCATACGGCTCGCCCTTGATTCTATCGTCTCTAAAAAATCTTATTATTTGTCTTCAGCGACTGGGGTGACGGCAGCAGCTGCCTCGACTTCTTTGGCCAAAGCATCGACTTCCTTTTCAAGGGCAGCTGATTCCTCAGTAACGGTCGCTAAATCGACCTTCATCTGATCGGAGAGAGCTGTCAGCTGCGCCTTCTTCTTCTCGGCGGCGGCGATCGCATTGTTTTGCCGTGCTGTGACGAGGGCAGCCGAAGCATAGTCACCGTAGTAGAGGTAGATGGCCGCGGCCGCATTATTTTTAGTCGGGACGACAACTGTCGCCAATTCCGTGTCGACCGCCGTGATGCGGCTCGCCAGGGAGTTTTTCTCTTCTTCTTTTCTCTTTAATTTTTCTTGTAAAGCTAATAGCTTTTCACGCTTGTTCTCTAAGGCGAGCTGAGCACCTTCATCAGGATTGCCTTCATCGACTTCTTTTTTGCTATCGATCACAACCGGCTCAGCAGGAACTTCTTTCTGCGTCTTCGCTACGTTTCCGGCGAAGGAGGTCGGTGCGATGGTGGTCTTCGTGGTTTTCTGTCCACAAGCACCAAGTCCCAATGTAAGTACCAGTGCCAGGGCAGCGTTTACTGGGAGAGCTAGAAATTGGGTATTCATATGCTAACCTTTTGTGTGAGTGAAGGGCTATTTCCATAATAGCCTCTATTACAAGTTCCAAGCCAAATGCAGTTGTCGAATCTCTTCGCTGGGATAGGCTTTCAACCGCGCGTAAGAAATCGCATTACAGCCCGACACTGTCGACGTAACTTGACAATATTCCAAGTTTATTTATTATTTCTCGTAAGAATTGAAAGCTAATTTTCAGCGCTTCACGCGGGGCCAACCACCGTCTCCCGATGTTTTTGCTGCCGATGATGACGAGAGGTATGAAACGCAGCGAGGAAAAGGTCCCTGGTGGACCTCTTCGTGGGGATGAGACTTCAGTTCTTCATGCCCGGTGTCGGGCCGTTTGACAAGGGTCGCATCTTCCCTATGTCTTCAGCCGTGATGCCGCGCCGCTCAGCTTCGGCATCAAAGAAAGCTTTGAAGCGAGCGACATCGGTCGTGGGAGCTCCGGTCAAACTCCGATCAAAGCCATTGTTATCGGACGGAGGAAAAGATCCCAGATCGGTCGATGAGAGCTGGCCGCTGAGAATGACGACGCCTCTCTTGGTCATCTGCTCGATCCACACATAGGGCTTGTTGATATCCCACATCGCAAAGTCTTTCATCCGCGATGTATCGTGACAGCAGGCACAGCCGCACGAGCGAACCTGCGTCGTCACCCAGTTGAGTTCCTTCATGAAGACTGGATCTTGCAGGCGAGCATCGTCAGCTTGAGGTTCGCGCGGCGCGGGTATAACGCGAAAAGGTCGGCCCTGCTTACGGACGGCTGGACAACTCACATCGTCTGCATAATTACGTCCTTCAACGGTACAGCCTGAGATAAATTCATAGGCGCAGACGGGATCATCCGCCCCTTCAGGAGTCTGGCATTTCTTGGCTCGATCGACATCGTGATAGCCAATACCAGCGAAAACCATCGAGGCTTGAAAGGTCAAAGCTAGACAGGGAATCCATCGTAATAACATTCACGCTCCTCCTCCCGCTCATTGTTGAGGCACACGCTTCATGTCAGAGCAGGTCAACTGACCCGAGGCTAGCACAGGGTTTTACAAACAGCTACCAGCGCGAGGTGAATTGAATTCTTTTGCGCTTCGACCAAAAAGCCCAAACACCGGGATACGAGAAAATGAAAGATCCATGCAGAATCTGCCTCATATCTCGCGGCCAAATACCGAAAGCAATGGAGACGCGAGGTGATGATGCTTTGGAAGAAATCCAAGGAAAAGGCTGGCGATAGTCCTGAAGTTCCACTGGGACCCTGGGAGGGCTCAGTGCGTGATATTTTATCTTACTATCAGACGACGCGTCTCCAGCTCGTGCGACTCGACAAGCTTGATTTCATGCCTCTGCTTAAAAAGCTTCGCAGTCTGTCTCTTCCCCATGAGCTGGCAGGTGGTCTCGATCAGCTGCGGCTAGCCTTCGAAGACGCACGGCGAAAAGAAGTCCAGGATGGCAAACGCTATCTGGGTGATCTCCGGCAGATCCTTTGGAGTAGTATCGATCAAGTGTGTCGCGTGCTCGAAGCGGGCGATCGGCAGATGGCACCTTTGGCCAAAGCGCGCCAGCACCTGCAGATGGCTCTGGCGCAGAGTGACCTCGAAAAAGCGCGGGCCGCGATCCGTGAGGTGCTCAAGACCTTGTCGCAGGTTGATCAGCAGCGTCTGGGTACGATTCAGCAACTCGAGCAGAGCTTCCGCCAACAGATGGAACTTCTGCAGAGTGAACTCCAGGTGGCTCAAAGGGAATTGCAGGTCGATGGCCTCACGCAGGTCTACAATCGAGCGACTTTTGATCAACAGCTCAGAAAAATTCACCAGCTCTCATATTTGACGGGCCAAAAGTCCTGTCTTTTGATGTTCGACATCGATCATTTCAAGAAGATCAACGATACCTTTGGCCATCCGGCCGGTGATCTCATCATCCAATTGGTGGCCAAGACGATTGTTCAGGCCTTTCCTCGCAAGAGTGATTTCGTCGCTCGCTATGGGGGTGAGGAGTTTGCCGTCATTCTACAAAATACCGACCTGATCGAAGCTAGAGAATTAGTCGCAAAGCTGCTCGTCAAGATCCGCGGCCAGAGCGTTAAGCTGACGCAAGCCACCTGCCAATGTACGATTTCCGCTGGCATCGCTGCCTCCGTGAAAGGCGAAACACCCGAACAGTGGTTGACCCGAGCCGATCGTGGTCTCTATCAAGCCAAGCAGTTGGGGCGAGACCGTTTCATCATCGCGGAAGATCAAAAAGCTTCCTAGATGTCCGAAGGCCACCCCCCCTGGTAGCCTCATTCTTAAGCACACACTAAAAAATCATATAAAGAAACATTGCTTTCTGATTGAGACTCGCTCAGCAGACCGCTATAGTGCAGTTATAACATTCTTTCTCATCGGAGCGTCGCCATGAAGTTGAACGTTGGCTCGTTGTTGGTAGCCGGAACTTTGGTTTTGTCTCAATCCTCAATCGTCCAAGCCGAGCCTGAAACAGCTACGGTACGCCTCTCGCATAGCATCCTGAGTTACTATACCAAGACCGAAGAAGATAAGCCCGAGGGTCTTGCTACTACAAAGAAAGAAACCCAAGGCATCGATACTTTCGCTGATAGCATCGAGATTGCGGCTTGGGTCAAAGGTTATGCCTTTTACGCATACCCACTCGAAAGAGGCGTAGCCAGCTTTTGGGTTGGAAAAGTATTGAGCCCTTCTCTTGAAGTCGGTCCCACTCTCATGTTCAATTCAAGCAAAGTCAAGGACGGCGAGGAATCGGAAAACAACAAGATCGGTGCTTACGTATGGTATAGCGCTGCCGTCTCTCCCAGCGTAAACTTTGAACTCAACGTGAATCCTACCATTATCATGGGTAGCAAAAAGACGACCGACCCAACTGCAGGAGAAACTAAGGACACGACATCGGGATTTGGTCTTTACTTCGACGCATTCGGAATCGTTCCCCTGGCTAAAAACTTTGAGTACGGATTTGGCCTGACCTACGACATGGCTTCCAAGTCAACAGATTCTAAGACCGCCGCTGGCAAGACCAAGTTGAAAGAAAACGATACAACCATCGGTCTCGTCTTGGCTCGCTTCCGTTACTCGATCTAAGAATGGCTCTCTGGTAGGTGAAGGTCAGACCGGAATCGTCTCTATCGAAGTCTGACCTGAGGTAAAAAGCGAACGCCCTGAGCAGGGTTGTTCGCTTTTTATCGTTCAGGGGGTGAGCTTATTGTATTTAACAGCCAAGCCTTTGGCCTTATCCACGGGATATTTCGCCCGCACCTGCACCAGCTTTTGAGCCGCGGCCTCGATCGGGTCGATGCCCAGCCGCCGCGCCAGGTTTAAAAGACAGATCATCACGTCGCCGAGTTCGTTCCGAGCTTCCGTTTGCGCCTCAGGACTGAGGTTTTGGCTTTGCTCAGGCGTCAGCCACTGGAAAATTTCTAACAGTTCGCTCGCCTCAACGCTGAGCGCGATCGCAAGATTCTTAGGCGTGTGAAAAGTTTGCCACTCGCGTTCAGAGCAGAAAATCTCGATTTCATCGCTCAACTGCTTTAGATCCACGCTCTGAGCTCCTTTTCCTTAGCTTTTTTTAGGTGCCGACGATCCGCGAGCCACGATAGGACTCCGTCCCTGCGGTTTCTTTGGCGACGCCTTGGGCCTGGGCCGACCCTGACTCTTCTTTTTGCCTTTATCAAGGTGTCGATCAGCCACTGGTCGCTTCCCCTCGACCGGAGCGATTGCCTTTGCCTCAGGCTTGATTCCTTGACTCTCACGAGGAGCTGGAGCTCGCAGACCGAGACGCTTCTTCTGCTTATTGCTCAGTTGATTTTCGAGCTTCTCAGGAGCCTCGGTCAAGAGTTCGGCAAATCGATCAGGACTCACGACCTCACCGGGCAGCGCGAGGGTGGCCGCTTGAAACAGCGGCGAGAGCATTCCTACATCATCATGCTGATGCAAGGCGGCCTGACCCAATTTATTCTTCCGCATCACAAAGAGATAGTTGAACCCACGCAGAAAGAAATTACCTTCGATCGCCGCGGTGTGCCAGTGATTGCGCTTCATCGACTTGTTGTGCCGGGTCACAGCAATAATGTCGACCGGCTCGAACAGGCGCGACATGCGAAAGAACAGCTCAAAGCCGATAGGGCAGAAGGCTTTGCCTTTTGCCTGTGAGTCAGACACATAAAGCGCGAAATAGGCACCATCTTTCAAAACCCGATAGATGGAAGCGATCACTTCTTCCATCGCTTCGTAATAGCCGCCGCCGCGGGCATCGAGTTCGCCAATGCATTCAGGTCGACCCGAGTATTTAATGTGGGTGGAATAAGGGGGATCGATAAATGCAAAATCAATGCTCTCATCGTCGAGCGGGATCTTGCGGGCATCGGCCTGCTGTATATCGGGACGCGACGGAGAAACGTCAAAGCCCACGCCGCGCCGATCGAGATCTTTACAGACGTCGAGCGTAGTACCGCTGCCACACATGGGATCGAGTACTTTGTCGCCGGGGCGCGTATAGCGCTGCATGAGATTCCAGATGAGATAGGAGGGAGTGGCGCCGATGTAGTCCGAATCGCCCTGCTCGATCTGCCCATAGTGTTGCGAGGGAAAATCCCAGAGGGTCGTGGTTTGGATTTTAGGAGGCGGTTGTTTGAACATATCGATCCTCTCTCGGGTGCGCGCCGACCCAGATATTTTTTATTTCGATTCTGATACTGTTTCTGACTTCGACTTTGATGGAGTTAACTCTTGATCGGCCACACCGGAGAGAGTTTCAATCGGCCAAGGTTCGGGCCAGACAGCCTTCCAACTCTCGGGCAGCGGTGCCTGCAGTCGAAACTTCTCTTTGCCGGTGGGATGTTTTAAATCGAGCTGCCAGGCATGGAGTGCGATGCAGCCGTCCCAACCTTCTGGAGCGCCGTATTTAAGATCTCCCCAAATAGGAGTCCCCAACGAAGCGAGCTGCACGCGGATCTGGTGACTCCTTCCGGTTTCGGGATTGACCAGCAACCAGCTGAGGCCGGCGCGTTCCGCGATCACGCGATAAGTCAGGACGCTCCGCTTGCCTTCGGGATGTCCGGGGCCGGTGATACGCGTCATGTTCTGCTGTTTGTCTTTCACCAGATAATGTTCAAGACGTCCCTCTGACGCCGGCGGTCGACCATGGACGATGGCGATATAGGTCTTGCTGAGGAGCCGCTGGCGAAATTGTTCATTGAGGCGACTGGCGCCTTTGCTGCTCAATCCAAAGAGGATGAGACCGGAAACCGGGCGATCTAAAAAATGGATAGGAACGCAGTAGCCCTTGCGCCCTTCAACCTGCCGCTCCTCGTTCCAACGTCGCACGCGGGCCAGCATCGTATCGTCACCACTCGCATCGGAGGCGGTGGGAATACGGGCCGGTTTAGAGACGGCAACCAGATGATTGTCGGCATAGAGTATGGTCAAATCATGTGCCATGATAAATGTACGAGGCTCCAGACAGTCAAAAGTGAAGGGCGAAAGAGGCGCGCTGGCGCGCCCTAAGCTAGGCTGACCACAGATAAAAGTCAATCATCTTAGCCGTAACTCCCAAGGCCCTCGACCGCAGAAAAACCTCGAGTTCCAGACCTAAGTTGCCGATAAACAAGTCGAACCAGAGAGGAAGATCAGCTTTGCAATGCCTTCGCTTTCCATCGCTCAAACTCTGCGTCTTGCTCCTTATTGCGGCCACACCGGCTTGGGGGGACAAGGCGGACCCCATCGATTATGCCAAGCTCGATCTCAGCATCCACCTCAGCCGCCTGCGCGCGGGCAATCACGATGAGTCGGGCGAAAACGATTACTATTTCCGCACGACGGTCATTGGCCTCCCCGTGCTCAAAGAGGAAATTAAAAAGAGTTTTGCCGATCGTCTCAAAATCGAAAAGGTGCAGGGCGATTTCGGCGAGATCAAACTCGAAACGCTGAAGTACTGGTTGCCCGAAAAGAAACCAGGATCCGGTCTTTCCATTGCCATTTCGGGCGATACTTTTCGCAAGATTGTCGCTGAAACGATGCGGAGCTTTAACGTGGCTGAGGATCAGGTCGCCGTTCTCTGCAAAACCGAAATGTTCGAGCGTCAGAAAAAGCTGGTTTTCTTCGGGAGTGACCTGAAGGTCGGCGAAGCAGATTATTTCTTGATCCCCGAAACACTGCCCCATGCTCCCCAATCAGAAAATACTGAACTGCAGATAGCCGATGCTCTCGGCACACTCGTCAAGTTGTCTCTCCAATTCAAGGAAAACGAGAATTCCAAATCGGCCGGCAGCTCGAGCAGTACGGCCTCGTCGCGCGCAGCGCCCGCCAGAACTCCTTGAGCGATTTTTACAGCCAAGCCTTCGCCCCTTCTTTTTCTTGCTAAAGCACGACCAGCAGGCTATGAACCCACAAGTACGTCACACGAAAGCTAACATTTATTGAGGATTTTTCTGGATGAAATCTCTCTACCGCACGATCGGTCGAGGTCTCACCTCGCTGGTCTATTTGTCCACAGTATTTTGTCTCAGCTCGACAGCTTTTGCCAAAGTTTGGGAAGTTCCCGCCTCGGAAAGGCTCGATCACGATGCGCAGGAAGCTCTGCTGCTCGCCGAGCCAGGCGACACGGTGCTGCTGCCCGCAGGACGTTTTGCGATGGAAGTCGAGCTAACCATCAATAAACCCTTTGTCACTCTCAAAGGACGCGGCATCGACAAAACAGTTTTAGTCTACGGCGAAAATGCCGCCGGTCCCCAGGCGATCGTAGCCACGGCTGATCACAGCACGGTCGAGGATCTGACTGTGCGCGATCATCCCGGCGATGGCGTAAAAATGATTAGCGTCAATGGCGCGACCATGCGGCGCCTGAAGGTCGAGTGGACCAAGCGCGCATCAGCGGACAACGGAGCCTACGGTCTCTATCCCGTCCTCTCAAGCAACGTGCTGATCGAAGATTGCATCGTCATCGGCGCGTCCGATGCGGGTATCTACGTCGGTCAATCCAAGGGAATCATCGTTCGCAGAAATCGCGCCGAGTACAACGTGGCTGGCATTGAAATAGAAAACTCGCAGCGCGCGGATGTTTATCAGAACTTCGCCTCCAACAACACCGGCGGTCTGTTGATTTTCAATCTGCCGAACCTTCTCGTGCAGGGCGGCCGCGGCACGCGGGTCTATCGCAATACCTTTATCAAAAACAACGGCAAGAACTTTGCGCCTAAAGGCAACAGCGTGGCGACCGTCCCGCAGGGAACCGGTCTGCTCGTCCTCGCCAATGACGATGTCGAGATATTTTCCAACACGATAGAGGATCACAACACGACCAGCATCGCGATCGTCAACTTCAACGCTCTCGGTTTGCCCATCAAAGATCCTAACTTCGATGCGATCCCCGAAAACGTGTATATCCATGACAACGTCCTCAAGAACGCCGGTCGCTGGCCTTTACTCGGCGGCAATGAACTCGGCATCGCAGCGGCGGCTCTGAGCTTTCCACACCGCATTCCGCACATAACTTACGATGGAATCGGCCTGGTCGGCGCCGACGGAATCGCGACCCCAGCGGTGCTCGAAGGCGATCGACGGATCTGTCTCGGCCCGAACGAGCAGGATGGTGGAACGGAAAGCTACTTTGGCAATCTCAACCTCTGGAAGAGCAAATGGTGGTCGCCTCTTCCCGGCGAACTCGATCGTTCACTCGCGCCTTTTACCTGTACCCTTCCCCGCTTGGCCTCGGTTCAACTCGAAGCAGAACCGCCTCTGCCGCCGAGCGAAGCGCGACCTGATGCCTCCGAAGTCGCCCGTCTCTGCCAGACCGAGACCGAAGGGGTGAACTGGGAAGCGCTCGCCGTCGATTGCCCGCTCTTGAGCGATTATCATCTGTTTCAAGACCTCACCGATCCATTTTCCACGCCGGCTGAAGGCGGATTTCCCTACGACCTTACCACGCCGCTGTTCTCCGATTACGCGAGCAAAGATCGGGTCCTCTTTCTGCCGCCTGGCAGCAGCGCCACCTATCAGGCCGCCGATGTTCTCGATCTTCCTATCGGCACGGTTGTCAGCAAAACCTTCTACTTTCCTCTCGATCTAAGGCAAGCTTCATCGCCGCGTCGCCTCGTTGAAACGCGCCTTCTCATTCATAGAGAAAAGGGCTGGCAGGGCTTGACCTACGTTTGGAATGGGCAAGAGGCCCGCCTCACGCGCGGCGGTTCCGTGGCGGATATTCATTGGATCAATGTGAAGGGCAAGAGCGTGTCTAACGCCTATCGCATCCCGAATCTCGCGCAATGTTCAGGCTGTCACTTGAACAATGTGCCGATTGGTCTCAAGGCCGGTTATCTGAATCGGACGGGTCGGGGAGCTTTGGCGGCCGAGAATCAGTTGACCTACCTGGCTCAGGCCGGTCGATTGCAAAACCTTCCTACCACCATGGAAGAAATCCCGCGTTATCCCGCCTGGAATCGCCCCGAAACCGGTTCGCTGGCCGATCGCGCGAAGACCTACCTCGATATCAACTGCGCGCATTGCCACAACCGCAACGGCAAGGCCAACACCTCAGGGCTTTTCTTAAATATCGGCGAGGCCGAGACCATCAACTTTGGTTTCTGCAAACCGCCGGTCGCAGCCGGTCGAGGTGCGGGAGGGACCTTATTTGATATCGTTCCGGGTAAGCCACAGGAATCAATCTTGATCAGTCGCCTCGATTCGACGAAAGCCGCTATCAAAATGCCCGAGTTAGCTAAATCTATGGTCCATGAGGAAGGGGTTGCCCTCGTTGCGGAATGGATCCGTTCACTGCAAGGTAAGTGCGAAAAATAAGTTAGAGTATAGGAGAGGACGGGTCGACCGTTCTCTCCTCGCCCTTCTCTGATGAGAGCCTGGCTCTCACGTTCACGCTTCGCAGACGACCGCGTCTTCCGATTTATAGAGCATTTCGATAAAAGCCCCATGCCGCTGTGCGATCACATTGCGTTTGAGTTTCATCGATGGCGTCAGGCTGTTGTTTTCCACTGTAAAACCTTCCTTGATCACGCCGATGCGCTTGACCGTTTCATAGCTGGCCAGCGTTTCGTTGACTTTTTTCAGATGGTTTCGCAGCTCTTCCTTGTAACCTTCGACGCTCTTCGATCGAATCGCATCTTCATCAAGCGCGACGAGAGCCACGCAATACTTGCGTTCGTCGCCGACGACGACGGCTTCTTTGATCAAAGGAAAACCTTTCAGATTATTCTCGATCGGCACCGGAGCGATGTATTTACCCCCCGATGTCTTCAGAAGCTCTTTTTTGCGTCCGACGATCCGAAGGCGTCCGTCGGGCGAGATCGCGCCTAAGTCGCCGGTTGAAAACCAGTCTTCGGCATCGATCGCTTCGGCTGTCGCCGTTGGGTTCTTGTAGTAACCCTTGAACATCCAAGGTGCACGAAACTGAATTTCGCCATCGGCGGCCAGACGCATTTCGTTTCCAGGAAAGGGTTTGCCGCAGCTTCCGATCACCGCTTCTTCGGCCTCGTTCAAAACGCCGAGACAGAGATTCTCTGTGAGCCCATAGACCTCGCGAAGAGTCACGCCAAAGGACGCAAAGAACCGCATGACTTCGGGGCGGGTCGGTGCCGAACCGGTTAAAAACAGACGGCAACGATCGAAACCCAATTTCTCTCGCAGCTTCTTGCCGACCAGGGCATCGGAGATCTTGGGCCCCCAAGACTTCGACTTGGCTTTGAACACATGGTCATCGATCACGCGCTGCCCACCGAGTTTTTTAGCGGCAAAAAACAAACCCTTCTTGATGGGGTTGGCGATGAGGATAGCGGCGTTAATCTTTTCGTAGATTTTTTCCCAGAGACGCGGCACGCAGAGTACGACGGTGGGTCGACACCGTACCAAATCTTCGGCCAAGGTATCGATCGAACGCGCAAACGACACTTCCGATCCGGTGAGGATCGATCCGACTTCAACCAAGACGCGCTCGGCCACGTGACTCAAGGGAAGAAAGGAGAAATAGCGATCGGGTTGGGCAGGAGGATGAGCGAGAATATCCCGCAAGGCATACATCGCAGATGCAATATTTCCGTGCGTGTGGACCACCCCCTTAGGGGTTCCTGTCGTTCCGGACGTATAAATGATCGTCGCCAAATCATTGGCACCGAGTTCGACCGGTTTTTCAAAGCTACTGCGCAGATCGTGCAGAATGCTGCTGAGCGAGCTGACGTGAGTCTTGTAGGTTTCGATTTGCCGCTTCGGGGCCTTATCAAAGCAGACGATGTTCTGCAGCGCGTTCTCACCGGTGAGAAAGGGGATTCGATCGAGATTGTCGACGAGGAGGAGAACGCTCTCGGAATGTTCGAGGATGTAGTTGACGTCGTGTGGAGCCGTCGTCGCGTAGATGGGAACTGACACGGCCCCGATACTGAGCACAGCGAGGTCTGAAATCATCCATTCGGGACGATTCGGCGACAGGAGACTGACGCGATCACCTTTTTTCACCCCCTGCTGCTTCAGCCATTGGGCCAGCGCCGCAACTTCGTCCCGGTAACGCTTCCAGGTCATACCAACCCATTTGTGGTCACGGGTCCGGCAGTAGTAGAAGGCCTGCTGATCAGGGGAGCGCGTCGCCTGTTCAAAGAATTTTTCCGGCAAGGTGATTCCAGCTAACATCGGTCGGACCCTCTCAGATGGGAAATAGGCGATCAATCTTTTCATATCATATGGCGTTTCGGCCACAAGCTTTTTGTAGGAAGAACCTCTGCAGACTCTTCCCTATTCAGACTTTTCTGCCTAAACTCTCCTCTTTATCATCATCGGTGCTTGCCCTTCGCGGCCGCATCGCGCGAAAGGGCCACTCTACCCATGTTACTA
>CANJJY010000004.1 GCA_947474445.1 Oligoflexaceae bacterium | reverse complement strand
TGGTCTAATAGTTGGAACTCGACGCAGCGCATCGGCCGATTTTATCCTGACCCCAACGCTAGCGGTGGTGCCATGCGCCGCGGCTCTCGCTGGGCTAGTGCGGGGAACTCTGGGGTCTTCACAGCGGATTTAGAAAATACTACAAGCGATACTCTCGATCACGTTGGCGTCCGGTGCGTCTTAAGAGGAATGACACCTGAGACACCTAAAGCGTTTGCTGCTACACCTAGCAAAAGCTCAGTATCATTATCTTGGGCAAAGGGCGGGAGCACAACGTCCGGCTATCTATTGGTCCGAGGCCAAGCAAGCAAACTGCCGGTCTTTCAGCCTGCTGATGGTACGACCTATACAGCCGGTGCGCAGGGCAGCGACACGGTTATCTTTGTTGGCAATAGCATTGCAAAAATCGATACGGGACTGACGACCGGAGGTAATTACCACTATCGACTCTTTGGCTATGATAGTGCGAAGAATTATTCGAGCGCGGCCTTGCAATCAGTATACGTGACCCCTTGCGCTGAGAACTGGGTTCTGGTCCCTGGGGACTCCGATTATAAAACCAATGACTTTTGCGTGATGAAGTATGAGGCGAAGAGTGATGGCGGGGCGATACCGGCTGCAGTCTCTCACGCTGACGGTACTCCTTATGTGAGCATTACTCAAAATGACTCTATTACCAAATGCAACGCAAGAGGGCCCGGATACCATCTCATCAATAACAATGAATGGATGACTATTGGATCCAACGTCGCTGCCCTCAATGGCAACTGGACGGGTGGAACCGTTGGAACTGGTAATCTCTTTGCCGGACATAACGACAATAGCCCTGCTTCGGCTTGCGCAGCTTCCAGCGATGACTCTCTCTTTTATGTGGAGACTACCTGCACCCCTGTCAGCACAGGGGATACCACTGAGCAAAGGCGAACGTTCACGCTTTCAAACAGTGGTGTAGTCTGGGATATCTCAGGAAACGTATGGGATTGGATCAACTATGTCAACGTCGGGGATAAGCCGGGCGCAACAGGTACCTGGTATGAATACACGGCCATCAGCGGCACGACCACGACTCCGCTCAAGGACCTTGTCCCCACAAACGCTGTCAAAGCATTTTGGTCCAACACTTGGGGCTCCGGACACTTTATTGGCCAGTTTTACCCCGGAACAAACGGCACCGGAGGCGGCCTTGTTCGCGGGAGTAGTCGGATAGAAGGCTCGTACACCGGGGTGTTCGCTGCAAATCTGAACAATGCTCCGTCGTATACGAGTGTGACCGTTGGCTTCCGGTGTGCCCAGAATCTCCCTGATCTCGACGGGACAACATTAACCCTAACTCCAAGCAGCGCTGGCATCAACGCAGCTTGGACTTCTACCGGAGCCACCGGCTATATGCTAGTGCGTGGCCCTGCAAACACCGAACCGGCCTTTGTGCCTGTAGACGGGACCAGCTATGCCGCAGGCTCTCAAGGAAGTGATTCTATTCTTTACGATGGCACCTTACTCACATTCAACAATACTTCGCTCACCAATGGCAGCACCTATTACTACAACCTCTATTCCTACAATGCGAATGATGAGTATACCTTCTTAGCCCGCAACAGCGAAAAACCGGTCACTTGTCCCACGGGATATATCTTAGTCTTGGGGGATAAAGATTACGGTACAGAAGATTTCTGTGTGATGAAGTACGAAGCGAAAGACAACGGCTCGAGCGTGGCGGTCTCTCAAGCGGCGAGCACACCTTGGGAGACATCGCAAGAAACTTCGAAGACAGAATGCACTTCTAACGGACCAGGCTATAACCTTATTTCAAATGATGAGTGGATGACTATTGGTGCCAATGCCGCTGCTATCAATGGCAACTGGACAGGTGGGACCGTTGGCAGTGGCACCCTCTTTGCTGGACACAGCGACAATAGCCCCGCTGCGGAATGTGCTGCTTCCAGTGATGACGCCCTCTTTTATGTCGAAACCACATGCACTCCCATCGGCTCAGGCGATTCCGCCTCACAAAGGCGAATTCTTACCCTCTCAAACAGCGCTTTGATCTGGGATCTTTCTGGGAACGGCTGGGAATGGGTCAACTATATCAACGTCGCGGATAAACCCGGCGCAGTAGCAAACTGGTTCCAGTACTCGGCTCTCACCGGTACGACTACGACTCCGCTCAAATCCCTCGTCCCCACACACGCTGTCAAAGCGTTTTGGTCCGACACGTGGGACACCTCACAGTTGATTGGAGAGTTTTACCCGGGAACCAACGGTTCCGGAGGCGCCCTCAAGCGTGGGGATTGCTATTCCAATACCTCGCGCGTCGGGGTGTTCGCCGCTAATCTGAACGGTGCTCCGTCGACTACTGGCATTGGCTTCCGATGTACTTACACGCCGTGACCTTATTAATAAAAGCTTAGACTAAGCTTTCATTACCTAAAAAATCGTCAAAAAATCGTCACGGAGGCACCATCGGAATAGTCATAGCTGTTGTACCGAATTACCTACCTTGGAAGATCGTCACGGAGACGATATCTTTTCCCTTTTTTTCCTGCACGGGAAGATCGTCACGTGGAAGATCGTCACGGAGACGATATCTTTTCCCTTTTTTTCCTGCGGAGACGGAAGATAGTCACGAGATAGTCACGGAGACGAACTAATCGAATCGCGTAAGAAGATCGTCACGGAGACGGAGAAGATCGTCACGGAGACGGAGAAGATCGTCACGGAGACGGAGAAGATCGTCAGGAAGATCGTCACGGAGACGGAGAAGATCGTCAGGAAGATCGTCACGGAGACGTGAAGATCGTCACGGGGAAGATCGTCACGGAGACGTGAAGATAGTCACGGAGACGAACTAGAAGATCGTCACGGAGACGCTTGTAGGGAAGATCGTCACGGAGACGCTTGTAGGAACTGTCACGGAGCTTCATTGCATATGACACGGACCAAACCCCGAGTGCGGGGGATGTTTCGGTAATGTCAGGACTTTAAGTCTTGATAATATTGGAAAAAGTGTCACGGAGATTGCTCACGTGCCATTAGATCGAACAGAGATTACTTCTTCACGCGGCACTTGCTAGGAAGCAATAGGCTCCCATGTTCCCTTTCGCACTGCGCAGTCCTCTTGACCTCGTTCTACCCTGGAGGGAAGATACCAAAAGAGTCTGCCCGGAATGTAAGTGCCATCGGCTTGTTTCAGAGGAACTAAGCAACTGCCAATTGCATCTTTTGAAGGGCAGGTCGAATCAAACGGTCTGCCCAAGGACTCATTACAGGAGTCTTTAAGTTTCTTCGACAAGTTAGGACCCAGATTGTCAATTTGATAACAGGACTGAACTACATCTTCAAACTGTTGCGTGCAGCTCATGGTTAGATTGAGTAATGAAGCAGCAGGCGACGCAGGAGGATCATCTTTTTTATCTTTGGATCCACCACATGAAGATATCAGAAAAGTAGTTATGATCGGCATAGCTCGATGAATGAAGGGATTGCGCATCTGATCGCCCCGATATATTGAATATTATCTGGGAAGAATCATTCATTTCAATAATATTTGAAAGGAAAAGATGGCTTCGTGCCGCAATTCACTCCTTTTTAAAGGAAATATCACGGAGCTTGATAGGCGAATTTCAAAACTTCCATGATGATGTCAGGCGAATTAAAATAGAACGGAAGATCGTCACGGAGACACCACCGGAGACACCACCGAAGATCGTCGTCACGTCACTCGTCACGGAGACGACCTCTCGAGAAGACCTCTTCGGAGAAGACCTCTTCGGAGACACCATCAAGACATCTGAAAGCCCCGAGAGATGTCGCTGTAAATAAACCAATGTCTAAACCACCATGATGACCTCAACGTGCCTTCAAGCACTCGTTACGGAGACGCCATCCTAAGCCTCCTCTCCTTTATCTCTTTATTTATTAGTTTCAGGTACTTATGAAAATATAGACAGTTTTATATGGCTTAGAAGGCAGTAAAAAATGTATACTGGGTATACCTTTTGCTCAAAAGGTTGCTGGGAGACTAAAGTTTTGTATGATTGGGACGATAAGAAAGATGAGGCCAAACGAGCCCAGTACGGGTTTGGGTTCGCCGAGGTCATGAAACTTTTCGAATCAGAATACTATCAGGAAGATAACGAGAGTTATCCTCATCAGTTTAGGGTTGTAGGCTTTTCTCAAAACGCCGTCATGGTCACCGTCGTTTGCGAAGATCGAACTGATGAAGATGGAAACGAAATTACCTGGTTAGCTACATTCTGGAAGTCTTCCTCCGCAGAAAGGAAAAAATATGAAGAAGCACATAGACTTAAGTAACGAAGAAATTCTTGAAAAAGAGGCGAAAGGTGAAAGTCTCGCAGGCATTTTGCAAGGTAACGGCCGACTGATGAAGCCCCGAGAGGAAATTTCTCAGCGTATTAGCAAAAAGCCAGAAAAAGTGCGGCTAGTGGCCCGCGTGAATGTTGATTTTCCGCTCGAGCTCCTTCAGGCTCTCGATGCTGTAGTCGAGCGTCTAGGGGTTAATCGCCAGGCCTCAATTAAAGAAGCCGTTGCCGAGTATGTAAATCACAAAATCGATTCCTTAGAAAAACAAGCTAATTTTCTGGCCACTAAGCCCTAAAGATAGTTCTTTAGAGAACAGGCGACAAATCTCATCATCAAAGAAAGGTAACGAAGACGCTTTCCAAACCAGACATCTGAAAGCCCCGAGAGATGTCACTGTAAATAAACCGATGTCTAATCCCCCATGATGAGCTCAACCTGCTTACAGCCAGGAGCTCATATGCCACTGTCTTTGCTCAAACCCAGTAGCGATATTGTTTTCAAAATGCTCTTCGCCTCGCCCGAGTCTCAAGACTCCTTAGCAGCTCTTCTCGAAGCAGTCTTAAAACCGGAACAGCACATAAAGATTGCGCGCGTCATAAATCCCGATGTTCCGAAAGAGGAGATCAGCGATAAAGGCATCATCCTCGATATTCTTGTCGAACTGATCGATGGGACTTTGATCGACGTTGAGATTCAGGTAGCCAACACGAAAAACATCTGGCAGCGAGCCCTGTACTATTGGGCCCGTATCTATGCCTCGCAGCCAAGCTCTGGGGCTGGAGGAAGTCAAAAAAATCTTACTAGAAGCCGGCAAAAACGAAATATTGATCGAAGTGATCAATAAACTTCTTGCGGCGGGCCTTGATCAAAAAAAGGTCTCTAAGCTACTAGAGCTAGATGAAGGCATCTTCCATAAACTTATAAAGGAAAAGTAGAAATCGAGTGACCAACGTGGCCGCTTTCAATTTTCCATCCCTATGGAGGGCCCACAGAAAGCCATGCCTTTCGACTTTTCCGCCCCCTCATGAATCCTTCATCCCCCACCGAATGAAGATGTTCATAAACCGCCGATGTAAAATCGAAAGAACCATACTCCGACTTGAGTCGATTCAAATAATCTCGAACAAACTTCTGAGATCCTTCCCCTCCAGTCGGGTCGCATCCAACAAGCTCTTCAAGCAGGCTATAATCATCGAGCAGAGGATCCTCGATTCCACGCGAGCGCGTATAGAGCGAGCTAAATCGATAGTCCTCAAGAATGTTCATATCAATCATGTTAGCCCTGAATGGATTCATCCAAACGTAGCCTATGGTATTGACAAGGTACTGCTCGTCTTGGATGACAGGTGATCGATAGCGATCGCTTATGGCTTGGCTGGTTTTTCTGTGAACCCTATTGATAAGCTTAGCGATCACCGAATTTGCGGCCCGCATAAAGTCTGAGAAGATGGTAGGCGAGTCAACGTAAACGAGGAAATGAGCGTGATTGCTCATCAACACATAGTCAAATATCTTGATATTGTAACGCTTCTTATAACGAGCTATGATTTTCAAAACTTCCACTTTGATGTCAGGCGAATCAAAATAGAACTGCCGATCATGACACCGCCAGGTGATGTGATGAAGAGATTGTTCCTGCATTATTTCTTGTCGTGCTCGTCCCATGCAAAGCGTTTTATGATCTTCGCTCTGAAATAGGAAGAGACATCTTATCGAACCGACAAGGACAAAAATCTTTGAGATTCATGCCTTTTATTTTTGTTTCAAATGTCACTTGAAAAATATCGGCGAAGGAACTGATATTCCAATGTCGGATCTACAACTGCACCACTTCTACTATAAATCTCAGCCTCAGCTATCTTTGAAAGTTCGTCACCGAAACGAAAAGATCCTCTACTCCGAAGGGCCTACCTTCATTTTATATGCAGCTTTTACACAGCTATCTAGATCCTTTTGAACTAAAGGGCTACAAAGCGGATCGCAAAAATCCAGGCACATCACTACAGAATTTTTCATAAGTTTCGGGCGTCACAATCAGGGTGCGTACGCCCTTAAAATTTTCCCTAAACTTTTTGAGCGCCGTTGACGTTTTACGTCGCCCCGATTTGACTTCTATACCGATCGGGCCATCATTGTCTTTGATGACAAAATCAACCTCATCATCCCCGTCCCGCCAGTAGTAAAGTCTATCCGGGTAGACTTTGAGAAGGTCACAACCAACAGCATTTTCAAAGAGGCGCCCGCGCTTGATTGGATCTTTTACTTGCTCCATCCCTACGGCCATGCTTATGAGAGCTGGTGCCGGGATCAAGATTTTGGGAATTGACGTGCGCATGGCGAGGTTTTTTCCGCTGAACTTTTGAATGTGATGAACAAGAAACGCTCCCGATAGAATATCGAGATAGCTCTTTACTAGATCGGTATTGCCTTTGTCCTGGAGTTGGCCCAGTAAACTGTTAAAACTCAACTCCTGGGCAGGATGCGAAGCAAGAATGATGAAGGCCTGTCGAAATAAAGCCGGCTTGGTTATGATCACCTGGCTTAAGATATCGAAGCCAATGACCGCTTCGACCACTGAATTTTTTATGAAACTCATCCAGCGCGATGCATCGTGCCGATAGAGGTCCGCACCGGGATAGCCTCCAAGGCTTAGGTATTCATCGAGTGAGTAGCCAAAGGCCTCCTGACTCTCCAAATAATTCCAATGAAAAACCGGGATCCATTCGGCGCGTCCAGCCAGGCTCTCAGTCAAGCCGCGTTGCAATCTTAGAGAACTTGAACCCAGTAATACTAGCTTTGGCCGCCGAGATTCTTCGGTACGATCCCAAAGAAATTTGATCTGGGATGCCCAGTCGCTTAGCTTTTGGATTTCATCAATAATGAGGAGAGTCTTGGGACCAGAGGCAAGTGCTGTCTGCCATTGGCTCTGCAACCAGGTCAGATCGGGGACGAAAACTTCATCTGCTGAAGTGTATATCTTAGTCCCAGCCCACTTAGCGAAGATCTGCTTGACTCCGGTAGTCTTTCCGACCTGCCGCGGGCCCAGCAAGACCTGCATCAGTACTCTTTCTTCGTGAAGCCTTTTTTCAAGGACTCCTACGAAATCTCTTATAATTACTGATGATTGCACTTTTTATAGATCCATCTATTAAAATTTATAGATCTATCTATAATTTATTTTATGACCGGCTGCAAGTGCTCTTTCGTTCCAGCCTGGCTCAAAAAGTATAAAGCTCGTCACGGAGACACTCAAATCAGACAGTCTTTTTGAGACAGTCTCTTTAGGCGACGCCTTCTTCTTGTGATGCTGTGGAGACAGATCAGCATACTAAGAGTATTAGAGCTGTAAAGCTCGTCACGGAGACGCTCAACGCGTCACGGAGGTGCGCCGCAGGCGCACAGAAGATTAGCTTTTGTGGAACAATTGTACTTCGAAAGCTCGTCAGAAAGCTCGTCACGGAGACGCTCAACGGAGACGCTCAAACAACAGCTGAGCTGAAAGCTCGTCACGGAGACGCTCAAATCAGACAGTCTTTGTGAGACAGTCTCTTTTGAAAGCTCGAAAGCTCGAAAGCTCGTCACGGAGACGCTCAAACACGTCACGGAAAGCTCGTCACGGAGACGCTCAACAAATCCGGAGACGCTCAAATCACAGCTCTACACAGCTCTACAGCTCGTCACGGAGACGCTCAAACAGCTCGTCACGGAGACGCTCAAATCACGGAGACGCTCAAACAGCTCGTCACGGAGACGCTCAAATCACTTCAAACCCTCTGAAAGTCCAAACCCTCTGAAAGTCTTCCACTGATGCCACAGTCTTTGTCCAAACCAATTTTCTCAATTGATACGGGCCCCCTTCAGGGCTCACTTTCATAGGAAATACGCAGATGGCTTGTGGTCACTGGACCTCTTTCGCTGCAAGTCGGTCCTCTTGCAATCTCATTGCCGAGGGTTATTCAAAACTCAGGTAGAGGTAGCTGCCTAAAATAGGACTTCGCAGGGGAGAGTTTCACTGTCCGAACCGTCCGTTTTTCCCCTTCTCCATCCCAACCAAGCCCTACTTGGCATAAACCCTATACTTGGCATAAATGGTCGAAAAGGGGTATTTTTTGACCTTAGAGGATTGGCATAAATACAGAACTTGGCATAAAATAGGTATGAGAGCCTTTATGCCAAGGAGTCAGAATGAGCCAAATTAACCATATTAGAGCGGCCATCCTCGCCGCAGTCTCACAGACGCCAGGCACCAATCCAAGTCGAGCCATTCAAGAGAAATTCAATATTTCGCGCGAAGCGGTTCGTCTCCACTTGAAACACCTTACTGAAACTGGCCTGCTGACCGCTGAAGGCTACGGCAAAGCTCGGGTCTATAAGACTCTTCTGGATCCCTCGCAAGGTCAATTCCTAGAAAAAAAGCTGAGCCATGAACTGCTGCAAAAAGTGGGTGAAGACGAGATTTATGAGCAGGTGATCGCACCCTTCATAGCAGGCAAAACAAATCTAGGGTTAACAGCCCGGGTGCGTCATGCAACAACAGAAATTCTCAACAATGTCATCGATCACTCGCAAAGTAAGCAGGCCGAAATAATCTTAACTATAAATGCGTCCGAACTCAGCATCAAGATTCGAGATGATGGCGTTGGAGCATTTGAAACCGCTAAAAATCACTTCAAACTTGCAAGCTACTACGAAGCTGTCGCAGAAATCGCTAAAGGAAAAAGAACGATTGACCCCACCCGCCATGCAGGTGAAGGCATATTTTTCTCATCACGGATGGCCACTCGCTTTTCACTGACTGCAAATGGACTGACATACAGTTACAAAAGTAAGGATGACGATTGGACTGTTACTCCAGCACACTCAAAAAGCGGCACTGAAGTTGTCTTTCTCTTCGATCTCGCCGATGAGCGAAGGCCAAAAGAAGTTTTTGAAATGTACACTGAAGATTTTAACTTCAATTTAAAAACGCCAAGACTCGTATCACCCTATACGATTGAAATGCCAAAGGGAGACTTCCCCTCCCGTTCTGAAGCACGAAAGATTTTAGCCGGTGCTGATGAATTCAAAAGTATTGTAATGGACTTCAAGAATGTTGAATCGATCGGACAAGGTTTTGCTGATGAGGTGTTCCGCGTCTTTCATAACTCCCATCCCGACATCAAAATAGAAGTCATCAATGCTAACGAATTTGTCCAGCGAATGATCGCGCATGTCACGCGCCGAGTCTTTCAATGAAGTGATTTTCAAGACAATGGAAAAAGCCTTATCTATCGAACTTTTGTTAAGTTAAATGACTCTAAAATATTTGCGGCATCGCACGATAGCTCTCCAGCAGCTGATCGATCGTTTGCAGCGAAGGGTCGATCCCTTGTTGGGCGAGGTAACTCGGATTATAGAGTTTAGAAAAGGAGCGCTCTCCTAAATCGCAGGCAAAGGTCACCACTCTCTTGCCAGGCCCCATGCGAATGGCTGTCTGCAAAGCGGCCGCCACGTTCAGAGCCGAACTGCTGCCGAGCACCAGCCCATCGTGATCGCGCACATAGCGAGACACGGTGACGAGTTCGCGGTCGGAAATCTTCAGCGCCTCATCGATCTGAGCCTGGGCAAAGTTCGCGACGAGGCGCATGATGCCGATTCCTTCCGTCATCGAACTGCCTTCGCCTTTGAATTCACCCCGCTTAACATAGTCATAGAGTCCCGAACCCTGGGGATCGGCGAGGACCGCCTTTAACCCGGGAATCCTCGCCTTTAAGGCGACTGAACAGCCGGCAATGGTGCCACCTGTTCCAGCGGCGGCGACGATCGCATCGAGCTTGCCACCGGTCTGGGCGTGAATTTCGGGACCGGTTCCGTTGAGATGGGCGCGAAAATTAGCCAAATTCTCGAATTGGTTGGCCCACCAATAGCGATCGGGTTCGGCTTCTGCAATCCGCCGCGCGGTGTGATAGAAATGTTTGGGATCTTTAAAGGGACAAGGATCGACAAGCTGCAGACTGGCTCCTTGGAGTTCAATCATCCGCTCTTTCTCTGCGGCCTGACCGCGAGGCATAACGACCAGCATGTGACAGCCGAAAGCCTTGGCCGCAATCGCCAAACCTATCCCGGTGTTTCCCGCGGTGCCTTCGACGATGGTCATCCCTTCCTTGAGCAGCCCCGATTCCCAAGCTTCCTGCACCATGGAAAAGGCCGCACGATCTTTGATCGAACCACCCGGATTCATAAACTCACATTTGATCATGATCGTCGAACCGCTGAGCCGGCTCAGAGAGGGAATTTGCAGAAGAGGGGTATGACCGATTAGATCGACCAGACGCTTGTTGACTCGTTGATTCATCTCGCCTCCTCAGATGCTGAAAGATCCGCTCCATGAACAGCACGCCCATAGATCTTTCATGAGTAACGCGACCCAGTGGAGTCTGACAAGATTCGATTCTGATAATAGGGGAAAAAGCTGCACCGTGGTGGTGAAGAAGATATTGGCGGGTCGATGGAGGCGCGCCCCATGGTTTTGGCCCAGACACAGTCATTGGGAAAGCCCAAAACCTTGGTTCTCTAGCACCGGGGTGCCAAAGCCCTCATCGTCCCACCTTAAAGGAGTCTGCAACACTCTATACAATGCAAGCCCTCTGCCATCGGACGCCCCTTTCAAAAGCCACTGATTTTATTAGAATGGACTCCCTCACCAAAGCCTTGTCACCTGTACAGACCCCTTACATGTAAAGGCGCTGACGCGACACTTTCCCAGGCGACGTTTCTACAACTCTTCATTCATTTCACTAGGTAAGAATTGAGATGTGCAGGGCATACGCCTTGCAGAATTCCCCCTGCCAGCTTTCCTGCCCTCGGTGGTCGGGGAAAGTTATTCAAGGGACAAACGTCATGAAGCTGATCTGTGGTTTGCTGCTGCTCCAACTCCTCCTCGTGTCCCGCGCTTCGGCTGCTGATCTGACTCCGGTTCAGATCGAACCGCTCGATCGTGATCTTGCGCGGCCTTTTCTTCAGATGCATAAAGCCGGGGACTTTAACCTCGGACTAGGATTTCGCGAGGGTCAAGGATATGCGCTCGATCCGCGGGATCCCGTCAAGGTTCCCTCGCGTAGCATCGATCGCAGCTTGCGACTGGCTGTGCGATTGCCGATGCGCTTTGAGCTGGGCTTGAGCCTTCACGGTCATCAGGAGTCCCAACCTCTATCAGACGATGCCTTGTCTTCCGATCCCCAAGCTAAGAGCCGCCCTCTCGGCTCTCTCTATTGGCTGCGCTGGTATCTCATGCAGACTGAATCTCTTCAGACATCCGTGGTTTTGCAGTATGAACCTGCCTATGGCCCTGCTGAATCCTATAGCCAGCTCAAGCAGAATCGGACGAGCCTCGCTCTCGTCCAGGAGTATTCACCCCTCGATTGGATGCATGGCGCCGTCTATGTGAGCGGCAGTTCTCGTCAGAAGGAAGCCTACCGTGATCTCCTTCTCAGTAACGAACTCAGCTATGGCCTGCGAGCGACCCTTGGGCCAGCCATCGCCCATGCTTTCGGAGAAGTGCAGATGCGCCGTCTCCAAGTCTCAAACGCGAGCGCAGACATGGACCAAGCGAAAACCATCCAAAATCAGTTTTACAAGGCCGGTTTCGGGACCGCGATGCAGAGCTTTGATCTCAGCGCCTACGCCCTCATTCCTCAGGCCAAGCCCACTGCTGGAATGCCAGCCGACGGCTTTATGATCGTGACGAGCTACCGCCTCGATAGTGGCTCAAGAACCGACGAAGAAAGCACGGCGCGCCATTCAAAGAAGTCCAAACAAGCCGCGCGGCGAGTCGATGTCCCGGTCGCCAATACCGAAAACCCAGGCGGCGAAGCCGATGAGTTCCAACTCCTCGAGAAAGTATTAGATGATGAGAGTGCTAAGAGTCAGATCGAGACGCCGTCCGAGCAAGCTGAGCGAGAACTCAAAGAAATGCAGGCGAGCGAAAAGCAGCGCAAAGAGACCGAAGCGAGCCAGCAGGCACGTCAGCAGCGTGACGATGACCGAGCCATAGGCCAGCAGATTAAAGAGGATAATGCGGCCATGCGCGAATACAAGGATGAGATCAACGAAGAGTTGGATCAATACGCTTTGCCAGACGCCGAAGAAACCAATTGGAATGGATTGCGGCCTTAAGTCCGAGACCTTCCCAGCTTCTCAAAGATGGCCTCTCCCGAGGCCATCGAGAGGGACCCTGACTCCGCCAAACCTATCTTTCCTTCAATGCAACAAGAAATTCAGCAGATTCTTCACCGAAAACGAGCCATCGCGCGGCAAAGTCGATGCCGTCGGGATGGAGAATTTAATTCGATCACCGGCCCTGAGAGAGACGGTTTGAGTGTACAAAAGCTCACGTCCCTCACTGCGTGCGATGATGGTATAAGTACCCGGTGGAAGAGAAAAGTTGGCCATCGCTTTACTGTTGCCAGGTGCCAGCGCAGCGATAGCAAAAGCCTGTGCACAAGAACTGTCTTTGAGGGAGGCAGCCTGCTGCTGCTTCGCGTAGAGACAGATCGTGCTGATCTCAAGAAGGGATCGATCGACCTGCAATTCAAGGATAGAATCCAGAGCTACCAGACGAAGCTTGGCCGTTGTATTGGTCGTGGCAGTTGACCCGACCGGTGCCGTACTGGTCGCCGTGTTCGTGGTGGTGTTATCGGACGTCGAGGTTGAATTCGAGGTGGCACCCTTGGTTGTTGAGGCAGATGACGAACCACCGGAAGAAGCCGATTGCGTACCCGATGCTGAGCCCGAACTCGTTGAGCTGGTCGCTCCACCAGCAGGCTTAGCGGCTGCGGCCGGAGGAGTCGTCCCAGCCGGTTGAGTGGTCGCTGGCTGCGCCGGCGCCCCCTGCGTTGCGGCGGGAACGGTCGTCGGCGTGGTGGTCAGCGGCTCTGTCGTCGGCTGTGGATTCGACAGCGACGTGGACTCGGCAGCCGATTTCACTTCCAAGGGATCGAGACTATATTCAAAATCCAGCTGTCCAAGGCCTTTGTAGTATTCATAGGCGCGCGGATCGATCGCCTTGAAATCTTTTAGCTGACTGCTGAAATCGGTTTCAAAGACGAGCATCTGTCTATCATTGGCTCCAATTTGAATGGGAGCGCCTCCCGTCGAGACGACGATCTGGACGGCATCGCTGGCCGATTCATTGCCTTCGGCAACGTAGTATTGGTAGGGAGCGATAGCAATCTTCTTTTCTTGGTTATCCGCAGTCAACAGTGTAGCGGGCAGGGTGCCGTCAAGAACAAGGACGATGCGATCATAGGCGCCGGCAGCGATCACCTGCTTGGACGCCAGCGTCGCTCGTTGATTGCTGCGGAAGATCGTCTTCTCGCTATAAGGAAAGCTCACCGCTTTCGGACTATTGAGGTTTTCGCCCTGTGGGATCAGTTTAACTTTGTTGACACTCAGGTTCAGCGTCCCGCTGCTAAGAGGGCTGAGCGAGAGGACGATCGTCGTGCCATCTTCTTCGGAAGGCGGTACGTCGGTCGTCGGTGACGTCTTGACTTTACCGGTGGGGTTGCCCGTATTGACTCCACACGAAAGCGAGCCCCACTGCATGCCGAGGAGTAAAAACCCTGTGATAAGCGTGATCCTAGTCTTCATGGTCGGGTGCCTCGCTGCTTTTAGAATCGGTATGAGTTAAGGTAAAAGCTTGAATATTAATTTGCATGATTTCGGTCGGCTGCCCATATTGCGACGCTATGAACATCAAATAGCGACGAAAGGCTTGCACTTCCTGTTTGATCCGATCGATTCCTTCCGCCGTGATCGCGACTGTCACCGCACCGATATCGCGTTCTTTTGCGTCCAGCTGCTCGATCGAAGATTTGCCTAATTCTATCATTTTTTTGTGATATTGAATCACGCCCAGACCTAAGACCTCGGATTCAGTTTCAAAATCAGCGGTGACTTTTACATGGCGACCCGCTTGTTCGTCACGCTTGATCAGTTGCAATTCTTCGAGTATGTGCAGACTCTCGAGAACTTCCCTTTCGCTCAGAACAAAGTTGAGTTTACTCCGAATCCAACTGGGATCGGACGAGAAATTGTCGAGCCCTACCATTTCAAAAACAATGGCGTGATGCCATTGGCTATAGAACTTGAGAACCTGTTCATCGGTCGCGCTATCGACGCAACGGCCCTTGAGACTGACGAGTTTGAGCAGCAGCTCGTCGGTGGTTTTCGAATCTTTCGCGTGGGTATAGAGCATCATCGTTTGAAAATATTGTTTCTCGTAGCCTTTGAGATGAAGGGCTTCGATTATTTTTTCAGACGTGTTGCGGGTGAGACGGCGTTGATTATTGATAATCAGCCAGGAGACGTTCGAAGGGCCGAGCCCCAGATCTTCTGAAAACTGAACGAAGGAAAAGTTGGGACGGAGGTCTTTTTGCTGTTGATAGAGGGCCCTCAGATAATCCTTGTAATCAAGGAACTGAGATGGCTTGATTTTGTTTTTGCTACTCTCATTCACCATGCGAACGGACCTCTCACCAGTTATCGGTTGAAGAGGTGAGAGTGTTGATAGCAATATGCGGATTTTTTTTGGGAGACTTATGCCACGCCGAAAGAATTGTTTTTTTCGTGAATCATATCAGCCAACTCAAAGGAGCACTCCTATGCGTTTCGCGCCCCTCTGAGCCTAACCGGGCCATCTTTCGAGTTGAGGATTCTGCCCATCGAAGGCGAGCGAAGCCACATGCATCCGCCGCGCTGTCATCTGAGGATCCCAAGCATGATAGATCATCCATCTCTGTTGACTCTCCGCCACCGTAAGGATTGAACAATGCCCGGGCCCTATCTCCCCTAGGGGATCAGTTCTCAGCATCCGCGGATGGCTCGCCTTTTCAAGAGTATGGTAGGGCCCCATCACGTGCTCGGCCACCGCGTAGTCGACGCCATAGGTTTCATTTTGCCAGCAACCGCCGCTATAAAAACAATAGTAACGACCCCCTTCCTTGATGACCGAGGGCCCCTCGAGGGTGTGCCAATCGAAAACTTGGCCATACATCGCACGCTGGGCGGCATAAAGCTGCCAATCGCTACGAGCTCGCAGCACGGTGTGCGTGAGCGGCCCGAGGCTCGTCATCGACGTCAGCTCGGAGACGACCAGAGCGGTTCCAGCGTGCACGGCAGCGCCCGTCTCGTCTTCGGTCGAGAGAAAATCGCGGGCGTGAAACAGATACCATCGGCCATCGTCGTCACGAAAAGGATGGGGATCGATCGCAAACGCGATCTGGTCGGGATCAGTCAACTGAGCTAGATCCCGGTAAGGTCCGAGGACACGCTCACTCACCGCGACGCGGAGCTGGTGCCGACTATCACCGTGACCGACCGAATAGTAGAGGTACCAAAGACCATCTGCAAAGGCGATCTCTGGCGCCCAATAGGTCTGCCCGTGAATCGCCTCGGGCGGAATCAAGGCATGTCCTGCGGGCTGCCAATGCCTCAAATCGGTCGACTGCAGGAGAGGAAAAACCGAGGCTACCGCGCGCGACCGCTGATCCGCTGCGCCAACCGCCTCATCGCGTCCCGTGCCGATCGCATAGTAGCGGCCCTCACTTTGCCAGACAAAAGGATCGGCAAAATACGCGGCGTAGACAGCACCGAAGGGAGGAGGCGGGGGCATCGAAGACTCCTTGAATAAAACGGGACGCGAGGTTTTCGGTCTTTCTTTTATAAAGAAGCTGAGCGCGGGATGCTACCCTCGCTTTATTTTTTCGCAATGGAGGCCCGCCTGAGCTCAAGCGCAGCCGATCGCGCTCCTCTCTCTTTGACCCCAGCGATTGAACTTGATGAAGGGCGGGGGCGCAGGCCATAGTGGATGTTTGTGCTGGTGAATCTCATGAGGCAAGAAGGAGATTGACGTTGCGAGGATGCTTACGAGGAACCTTTCTACTGGCCATTCTCTGTTTGACGACCTGCGCGAAAGTTAAAAGCGGCAGCGACCTGCGTGTCTTCGGCGGCGTCGAAGACCCATCGGGCTTCCCCGCATCGATGATGATACGCGTAGAGTCGGCGGGAGCCGCGCCGCGTTTTTGCGCGGGCAATTTCATTCGCAACGATCTGCTCCTCACCTCGGCGCAATGCCTCGTGAACGCAAACCGGGTGAGCGTGCTCGGCACCTTCGCTCCGTTTAATGGCCCTGGGGAAGAAGATCTGATCACCAGTGAATCCTTCACTCTTCACCCTCAATTCAAGCCACAGCCCGATGGGCAAGTGTCCGCGGAATCCCGAGCCTTTGATCTGGGAATCGTCAGTTTTATTCAAGGCACAGCCCCACTCGAGCTCGTCGTCCATCTTCCCACCGAAAGCCCCCTCGGCGGACAGAGTGTCCGCGTCGTGGGCTTTGACGCCACAGGCTCCAGCTCGCCCCTGCACCCGGGAATAAAGAAGGTTGAACGCCAACAGCTGACGGAAGTCTTGAGCGGCCCGGGCGCTCTGCTTAAAGTCGCAGGAGGAGCGGCGACCTCAGGCACGGAAGGACCTTCGCTCCTCAGCCTCCCCGCATCGCTCTATAATAATCGATTCGAACTCGTGGGCATGACGACGACTCCGTCCGCACCGCCTACGCCGAGTAGCGAAGGCACACCCGCCTACTTTGTCAATTTAAGCGCCCCGTCAAGTCACAGCTTTATCGATCAAGCCCTTCAAATGACTCCCAAGAATCTCTTGCCCGTCGTCACGCTGCGGGTGACGCCTAAGAGTCGCATCGGTTTTTCTTGCCAATCAGGAATTGCGCGTTTACATCTACCGCCGACGAGTCAGCCGACTTTTCTCGTCGTCTTCGGCTATTGCCGGCCGACGCTCAGTTGCGAGGGCCCTGTTTTGATCATCAAGGCGGACACGGTGCAGCAGAAGGCGACTTTGGTGTCTGATACCGCGTGTAGTGAGGCCAAGACGGAGCTGGATCAACTGATCAGTCAGAAGCCCAAGACCTGACCAACTTTCCAAGGGAAATGTCGATGAGCCCTTTTCTATTGCGCAAAATGAAAGCCGTCTACGCGGAACCGGTGGCCTATCATCTCCTGACGGCCGACGGCGAGATCCCACTCAATCCCTTGCTCGGTCAGAAGGTGAAGCTCACGTTTACCGGCCGCATTCTCTGTCTGCAGTGCGGACGCAAGACCAGCAAGAGTTATCAGCAGGGTTACTGTTTCCCCTGTTCACAGAGTCTGGCGCAGACGGATATGTGCAGCGTGCGCCCCGAACGTTGTCACTTCCATAAGGGTACCTGCCGCGATGCGGAATGGGGTCAGGCCCATTGCATGATTCCGCACACGATCTATCTTGCAAATTCATCGGGGCTCAAGATAGGCATCACGCGCGCGTATCAGAGGACCACCCGTTGGATCGATCAGGGCGCGATTGAAGCGATTCCGATTGCGACGGTCGAGAAGCGATTAGACGCTGGAGTTATTGAAACGATGCTCAAGGAGTATTATCCCGACCAAACCAACTGGCGTGTGATGCTGAAAGGAGCGATCCCCCCTCTTGATCTGGTCGCTGCGCGCGATGAAGCTCTCGGTTATCTGCCTTCGACCGTCCAGTTCAAAGAAGCTGAGGATGAACCACTCGCGATCTCATACCCTGTGCTCACCTACCCCAGTCAGGTCCGTTCGCTCAACCTCGATAAACAAGCTGAGATCGAAGGTACTTTGCAGGGTATCAAGGGTCAATATTGGATCCTTGATCAAGGGGTCATCAATCTGCGTAGTTTTTCCGGCTACGAAGTGACTTTTGAATCATGACGTCAAAGGCACAGATGCGGGAGGTCTATTCCGTTTACTCGGCCTTGTCGTGACTTGGTTCTTCGCTGTCACTTTCACCTTCACCTTCGCCCTTGGCATGCGTCGAGGAATCGTTTGATTCTGCCGGCGTCCCACTTTTCTCCATCCCTTCATCTTCGTTGAGAAAGAGAACTTCTTCGCCGGTTGAGTCAGTGCCGAGTTCGTCGACCTTTTCCGCGGTGCCCGCATCCTTGCCTTTGGCCGCCACAGAGGGATCCTCTTCGCCCTTGAGGATGCGATCAAATCGCAGGGCAACATCGGCGGCCACCGGCGCGGCTGCAAGTTCCTCCTGTCCCCACTTCTTCACCTTAGCATTGGGGTCATAAGTGGCCGCTACGAGATAGAGTTCGTTGATCGGATTCCGCTTGTTTCCAAGATTCCCGAGAATCACGAGCCGCGTCGGAGCATCGACCACCTTTAAGGCGTGCCGCATGATATAGAGATCGCTGGAGCTGGCTTTGGTGCGGAAGCGTCGAAAATAATTGGTCACGAGCGAGCGGCGCGAGTTGCCTATGGCGCCTTCGACGGTATCGACGTCCATCTCTTCGCCTAACTCTGCCAGAGCCACCAGGGCGGCCATCCGAGTCCAGAACTTGGGTTGACTCAAGGCTTCCGTCAAAAGAAATTCCGAGCCCTTGAGATGGGCTTGCCGCATCTCAAGGACGGTCTTGTAACGCTGGTAGGGAAAGACGTGGACCATGGCGCGCCGCCATCGTTCTTCCTGACTCGGCGAGAGAGAATCGCTGCCGCTCAGTTCTTCCACGTTCTCCAGAGGATTAGGCAGATTCCAATAGGGATTGATCAAGGGGTCGACCGGTGGATTCTTCGCCTCCGATGTTTCCGTTTTAGTCGCGACGGGCTTGGCCACGGGAGCGACTTTTGCGGTATCTGTAGCGGGATGTGCGATCTCGCTCGATTGATCGGCCGGCTCTTCGGGCAAAGTCGCGGACTCGCCAAAAGTCAGGTAGACAGCCGCAAGGAGGATAAACACGACGCCACCGGCAAGAAAATAGAGACGAGTTTTCTTGGCTTCTTCAACGTCGCCAAACAGCTCGGTCATCCGCGTCATGGCGGTGCCGAAAATCGTTCCCTCTCGGGTCTGGCCACCGGCAGTCGTGGTCGGGTTGCCGAAGGCTCCCTGATTGGTGGCGGTATCGGGACCGGCCGTTTGGGCACCGCTCGCGTTTGCGACATAGCGCGGGCTATAGTGCAAGGCGTTCGGGGCCGCTCCGGGCTGTTCGGCGCTTTGAGTTTCACCGACATCATCGAGACTGATTGTCTTAATCGCCTGATTCATGACCCTACCTCCACAGTAAGCATGTCGACAAGACTGGGTAGAAGCTTGAATCTTTTTGCCTGGTGAGAGGGAAAAAATAATCAGCTTAAGCTGCCGATAATGCCGGCTTACAGGGGTCGGCAACTATGTCAAAGTAGGCAAATATCTCGTAGCCGAACGAAGTAGAAGTTGGCATTCGCGTTGATATTGCGTATAAAATCCCCTTGAAATTTGAGGATTCTATGGTAGTTAAACATCCTCCCGTGCGCTTCGGCAGCGAGGATCAATTTTCTCTTCCACAAAGGTTCGCAGACCATGAAACTTGATAAGCTCAGGAACATAGGTATATCCGCCCACATCGACTCAGGTAAAACCACCTTGTCCGAGCGTATTCTTTACTACGCTGGAAAGATCCACAAGATCGAGGAAGTACGCGGGGGCGGTGACGGCGCGACCATGGATCACATGGAACTGGAAAAAGAGCGCGGGATCACGATCACTTCAGCATCGACGACAGTTTATTGGGATGACCACATGGTCAACCTCATCGACACTCCCGGTCACGTGGACTTCACCGTTGAAGTGGAGCGTTCTTTGCGCGTCCTCGACGGCGCTGTCTTGGTTCTCTGCGGCGTCGCAGGGGTTCAATCGCAGTCGATCACCGTCGATCGTCAGATGAAACGTTACAACGTTCCAGCTCTGGCCTTCATCAATAAGCTCGACCGTTCGGGCGCTAACGCATTCCGCGTAACAGCGATGCTGCGTGAGAAACTGGCCCACAACGCAGTCATGATGCAATTTCCTATCGGCGCGGAATCTGATTTCGCGGGCGTCGTCGATCTGATCACACGTGAAGCGATCTATTACGACGGAGAAAAAGGCGACAAAGTCAGGAAAGAGCCTTGTCCTGCTGAATTGAAAGACGAAGTCGAAGCCCTGCGCGCGATCATGCTCGATAAGGTATCGATGTTCAGCGATGAGATGACCGAATTGCTGCTCGAGGAGAAGGACATTCCTCTCGATATGATCCGTGCGACCGTTAAAAAAGCGGTTCACGCGCGGCAGATGACGCCGGTCTTCATGGGTACCGCCTTCAAGAACAAAGGCGTGCAGACTCTGCTCGACGCCGTTGTCGAGTACATTCCTTCGCCTCTCGATCGTCAATACTACGGTAATGACAACAACAAGGGCGAAAAAATCGAAGTCTTTCCAGATCCCAAGCTGCCGCTCTGCGCGATGGCCTTTAAGATCGCTGACGAGAACTTCGGTCAGTTGACGTATACACGCATTTATCAGGGTACTCTGCGCAAGGGCCAGAGCTACTTGAACCCGCGTATTGGCAAGACCCAACGCGTTGGCCGTCTGGTGCGTATGCACTCCAACGACCGTGAAGATGTGGATTTCGCTGAAGCAGGCGATATCATCGCGATGGTCGGTGTCGAGTGCGCATCCGGTGACACCTACTGCGACGAAGCCATCAACGTCACGATGGAAAAAATGTTCGTTCCAGAGCCTGTTATCGAATTAGCGATCAAGGTCGCTAAGCAAGAAGATCTGGTTAAGATGTCGAAAGCTCTCAACCGCTTCATGAAGGAAGATCCTACCTTCCGCGTTTATGTCGACAAAGAGTCGAACGAAACCCGGATCGCAGGCATGGGCGAGCTTCACCTTGAGATCTACGTCGAGCGTATGAAGCGTGAGTACAAGGCGAACGTGATCGTCGGTCAGCCGAAGGTTAACTACCGTGAAGCTCCGACTCAATTGGCTCATTATGACTACAAGCACAAGAAGCAGACCGGTGGTTCGGGTCAGTATGCACACGTCGTTGGTAAGCTCTATCCCCTGGAAGGCGCTAAGAAAGAAGAAGAATCTTTCGAGTTCGTCAACGCCACGGTCGGTGGATCGGTACCGCGTGAATACATCCCCGGCGTCGAGAAGGGCTTCAAAGAATCGATCGTCAAAGGTCCTTTGGCTGGTTACCAGGTTATCAATACCAAGGTAGAGCTTACAGAAGGTGGCTTCCACCCCGTCGACTCCTCGGAAATGGCCTTTAAGATCGCAGCTCGCGCTGCCTTCAAACAAGCCTTCCTCGAATCCAAGCCGGTCATCCTCGAGCCTATCATGCGCGTCGAGGCCGAAACGCCGGTTGAATTCCAAGGTACGGTTCAGGGTGACCTTTCTTCGCGTCGCGGCCTACTTCTGGGCTCTGACATGCGCGACGAATACGCTGTTATCCTAGCTGAAGTTCCTCTGTCCGAGATGTTTGGTTACTCGACTGACCTTCGCTCCAAGACGCAAGGTAAAGCGACTTTCTCTATGGAATTCGCCGCCTATCGTCCCGTTCCTAACTCGATCCAGGAACAACTGGTGAAGAAGTTCAGAGAAGAACAAGCTAAAGGCAGCAAGAAAGACGACGAGTAATCTCGCGTCATTGGGCTGATAACAGCCCTCTTTTTCAGATCGACCAAGCCCCCTTTCTAAGGGGGCTTTTTTTATTCTCGAGACTGAAGTTTTCGCTGATTCTTCCGAAAGGTAAGAGTAGAGCTTCGAAACTGTAGCTTTGAAGCTTTATTGATGACCCGAGCTTATGCGAGGAGGAAAGTCCAGGATGGACGATCAACAAAAAAAAGTTTCGAGCAAAAAGCCAAAACCTTTTCTCAGACTGGTTTCTAGCCCAGATGAGTCTTCGCTTTTGCCTGCACCGCTACCTGCAGCAGAACCATTGCGCCCTAAAAGTCGATTGGCATCTGAACTAAAAACCTTCGCCGATCAGCTCGATCGCGACATCGATTTTTGGCTGAAGCTCTAGCGCGAAAGCCTTCGGTGAACAGCGCATGGGCGTTCCTTTACAGCTTTTGTCATTGATCTTCATCCGTCATTTGCCTTATTTAAATAATAGGGACCCACCAAAAAGTCGGAGAATGAGCGATGATGAGATTGTCGAATCGCCTTGCGATCGCATGGCTAAGTTTCGCCCCTTTGTTCGCTTTCGCTCTCGCAGAATCTGCTCGCGCTGAACCCACTTCTCAAGCTCGTTCGACTGATACCGTCCAGGATCAAGTCGATCAACAAATGTCCATGTCTCGTCGTTTTCGTGATGTTTTTCGCAATGTTGCGCGAACACACGGCATGCGTGATGCCGAAGTGCAAAAAATCATTTTCCCTCTCTCCGCTGATGTTCTTACACCTTCAGCAGCTGTGCTAGATGCCAAGACCCCTATGCAAGCGGCTCGAGCGATGGTCGAGAACAGCCGCAACACGAGCGCGATCGGCCTCTATCAGTACGGGATCAACACGCCCTTCGGAGCAGATGAAAATCCGGCCGAAATCTTTGCGGCCAAGGGTCCGGTGACTTTTATCGTCATTCCACCCTTGCTCAGCGAGCTCCTGCCGACACCTATCTTCGACGATATCTTGAACCGGCCAAGCTCTTTCCGGGATAAGTATCAGGCTCAGCTCGGAACCATCGAAGATAAAGTCTTTAACTGGCTGAAAATGAAAGAAGTGAACATCGATCTGGGCGCCATCGTCCGCCTCGGCAGCATCGATGATGCGAGCGGCAATCCTCTCGTTCAGCTCATAGTCTTCCAAAGTCCTACGGGAAGCTTAGAGACGATAGGACCGATCGCGCTGAGCCGTGCGGCATTTGCTCGCCGCGTGGAAAAGCTACTCAACCTTTTGCCTGATGCCGCCGTCCAGAATCCTTTCCTCCTCGGCTATTCGCGCGGGGGCGCCATCGCTCTCGACATGATCGCGAACGCCGCCAAGGCTCCCGCCGGCACCTCCGCGATCATGGATAAAATCCGGGGTATCGTAACCCTCGGCGGAGTCGTCTACGGCTCCGAGTTGGCCGAGGTTTCGCCTTCTTTTAGAATTGGTGATCTTGCCGATATGGCGAAGCGTGCGAGCGAAAGCCCGCTCCTCTCCATGCATCAAGCCTACGACGTCGTGCGGCAGATGATTCTCCAAAGTCTTGACCCACTCGGCCTCTATAAAAGGCTGAAGCTCCTAGAAGATTATGTGAACATCGCCAGCGAAGAGCTCAAAACGGAATCCAGGCTGCGGTGGTGGCAGAAGAATACCTTGCCTGCGAACTTTCCCGTCTATTCGATCAATGGTGCGATGCCGGTTCGCTCGATGATCCCATGGTACCTGCCGGATTCGCCTTTCTTTAATTTGGATGATCCGCTCATGCTGCTCCTCGGGCCGAGCGCCGCGCGCCTCTATCAATTGACTCAAGTCTTCCTCAACGATGGGCAGGTGATTGAAGCCAAGGGTCGGCCGTGGCCGAGCGTTCTGCGCACCTTCAATCCGAAGCAGGAAAATCTACAGATTCACTCTCTCGGAGTTGTGACCACGCACCACTTTGGTTTAGGGGGAAGCGGTAGCGTTCCCGGTTTCGATTTTCAGATAAATAAATTCCCTCGCTCCCTGATGGTCGAAGCCCTCGGCGCTTACGTCCTCGAAACTCTCTGATCGACGCGGGGCCTAGGCGCCTTTTCAACCTAGGCCCAGCTTTCTCAAGCCTCTTATTTATCAATATATACAAATACTTACGATTTATTATTGCTCTTCCTGGTGGTCCTGAGTAGAAGTCGCATAGCCCGGCTGACAATCCCTCACAGACGGGGGCTCAGGCCGACTCCAGGAGACGACAGCCATGTCCTTTGAATTCGAATCAATTGAACCGATGAAAATGGAACTTGAAAGTATTCTGAAACGAGACAGGAAATTTGGTCCTCTGCATCAACTGACCACCTCCGCCGATGACACCTTGATGCTGACCTGGACTCCCGAGTTGAGATCCAAGGCTAAAGCTGCTCCCACCCCCTACATCGAGTTCATGGAAGAGATTTCTGATTGTCTTTCAAACTTCGGGTATTGCCTGGAAGCGGACGAAGGGGCGAGTGAGACCGAGCGGAACAATTATTTTTTGATCATTCCGGAAACCGAAGCCGATTTTGACGACGAATGATCGGAGCGAAGGGCGTCACCGCCCTTCTGTTCTTCAACCGATCTTGGCTTGCCGCTTTTCTAAGTGGCGATCGGCCTGGATTTCAAATACGGATTTTTCGAGGCTCGAAAGCTCGGAGCTCAAATCGATCACCGGCGTTTCAAGTTGGTTGAGCAGCACGCGCGCCACCCCTTTGAAGTCGGTCTGCTGCAAGGCGATTTGCAGGAGAGCCGAGGCCTTTCTGATCTTCTGCTGCAGATCGAGCGCATTGGTCGTATCGACCTTCTTATCGACCAGCACTAACACATGATCAAAAAGCTCGACCATCAGCCCAATGTCTTCCATGACAGTCTTGGCTTCGAGCGGCAATCGATTGCCCTTGTGCTCCCAGAGCTGCACGGCAATTGGCTTTAGATTGCGACTGATGACGGACGCCAGGTTTCGCAGGGCATCGATCGTCTGGACACAGATGTCGGTTGGCGAATCGATCTTCAGCCGCAAGTCCGCTTCGTCCTGAAGAACTGTCGCCGGAAATGGCCCTCCCACTTCGAGCTCATCGCCGTTCAATTGGATGCGGGTGATCATATGATCAGGCCGGAGAAGATGCTTTTCAACCCAGGCGATGGCTTCGCTCAAAGTCTTGATGGGCACCGGAACCGGTATGCGTTTACCGTTGAGCAGGATCTTCTTGAGCATCGCACTCCCTTTCACCACGAAAAAAGGGTCCCCAAAGAGAGACCCTTCGCGATTGGTAATGTCAAGTCACATCAAGCATTCGATGAGCTTGCCTTACCCTTTTGATCGATCTCGGTTTTTGCCTGTTTAGCCAGAGCCGCAGCGCGTTGATCTTTGGGATCGGCGCCGAGGATCTGCTTCATCAGCTGCAGACATTCCATATAAGATCCACGCTTATAGAGGATGCCGCCCAGGGTATAGATGAAGTTGTAGTCGTTGGGATGGATCGTCAGGTAGCGCCTGATCGCCTTTTCCGCTTCGTCGTAGAAGTTGCCTTCGTGAGCGATGCGGACCAGCGAGTACAGTGCCGCGGCGTTCTCTGGATTGATCGTGAGAGCCTTGACGATCCAGCGCGACGCTTCTTTTTGTTCGTTCATGCCTTGGAAGGCAAGACCGAGACCGAGGTTCGCCATTTCATCGTCAGGCGCCAGGCTCACAGCTTTTTGGAAGTGCAGCACGGCGATGTCGTGGCTGTTTTTCATCAGTCCGACGGTGCCGAGACCGATGTAGACCTTAGGCATGTAAGGATCAAGCTCGGCCGCTTGGATATAAGCGTCTTTTGCAGCATCGATGTCATTGAGCTTGGCAAAGCAGTCGCCGACCAATCTATAGAGATTGGCGCGGTGATGGACGGGAACATTGTCGGTGCGAAATACCGCTTCGATGAGATCGACGGCGTCGAGGTACTGCTTGCTGCGGACCTTGGCTTCGATTTCAAGCACCCGATGATCGAGGCTGCTGCGATCGATCGTGCTAGCGACGTCGACAAAGGCCTTGATCAGATTCTGCATGGACGCTTCAGCGCGTTCGGCTGTGAAGCGCTTGGTAGCCTCGGCTTGGTTCTTGGCGATGATATCGTCGACCAGAGCCGCGCTGCTGCGCATCTTCTGCAAGGCTTTGGCCAGACTGATGGGCGATGAGGCGCAGAAATCGATGCGGTGTTTGCCGCAGAATTCTTCGATCAAAGCATGGCGGGCAGCTATCACCGGGATACCCTGGGTCATCGCGCTGACCAGACGGTAGGGGTCGCCTTCGATGCGATCGTGGGAAGCGAGGGGGGCAATATAGATCCCGTCGCAAGCCTGCTGGATCGCTCGAATCGAATCGCGGGTCGGTGCATAGTACAGGGCGTTGTTGTCGATGCCCATGCTGATAAACTGATCGCGCAGTTCGCTCGAATACGAGCCGACTCCACAGAAGACCAGGCGCAGTTTGTTTTTAAGGCTGGGTTCGCGGGTGATCATCAACTTGGCCGCGGAAACGAGGTCAGCGAGACCTTCTTCCCATTCGATCTGACCAATGTAGGCGATAATGATGTCGCCTTCAGCGATACCAAGAGCTTCACGGGCTTTGGCTCGCGCAGCCGGCTTGCGATCGATTCGGTTTTCGACCCAAGGGATCATATCGTAGATGCGATGTGCTTCGACGCCTTCCAGCTGCAGCGTTAGAGCCGCTGCTTTGGATTGAACGATAAAGCCATCGGCGGCGTTGGTGACTTCGGTGCGAATGGTTCGCATCTGGTCGACGTCGTGAGCCGGAAAGGGAACGAAGTTGTCGACCCACACGATGAGTCGGAACTGGTGTCGCCACTTCGCCTTCAAGGCTTGGTAAGCGTAGAGACCGAGTCGTTCCTTGACGATCACGATGTCGAAATTAGCCAACACTTTTTCCAGGCTTGGAAGAAAGGTCGGATTTTCGTCGTGGTCCTTGAGGGCGACACAGATGAGATCTTGGAAGTAGCTGTTCTGGCTCAAGTAAGCGCAGATCGATTCCGAGCTGATCACCTGAAACTCATAGTCTTTCGCTATGAGACGGAATTGATCAACTTCCTCAACACTGGGCAAGCTTCCCAGAACCAAGGCTATCCTCTTCTTTTCCTCACTCATGGAACTTCTCCTCTGGCCTCGTCATGCGAGCGTCAAACAGTCTCTTGAAAGCCTGCCTTATCCTTGACTCCGGACTGAAACTTGCTGAGGGTTGCCTTGTGATTGCGGATTCGAGCGAGTTGCTGACTGAGTTTGGACTTTTGCAACTCGATCTGATCGGCTAAGGCCTGATCCGCTCCTTCGATTTCCTGCCAGAGGGCTTGCCATTGTTCGCTCTGAAGATAGCCAGGGCGCTCTCTTTCGAGCAGGTAGTCGACCGCGCGGAAGTTATGGAAGGCGGCTTTCTTCCAACGCATGGCCGATTCAAATCCGTCCCAATCTTCAAGTTCCAGGGCATCGAGAGCAGCTTGAGCCCGCGCTTTGTATGAGCTCAGGACCCGTTCGAGTTGCCGGATCTTCTGGTCCATGCCAGCTCCCATGCCATGTATAGATTCATTGTATGTGAGCCATTCTTAATGTGTCAATGTAGGGGGACGCCGCTTCCGGTACTATCCTTACGTTGCAGTCACTTGCGCACCATATTCTCTCGGCCCTGCAGAGCCTTGAGCTCTTCGGCGAAGCGCGCTATAGCAACATAAACTGGAATCTCGTGGGCAAGTTTTGCCTTCGGGAAGCCCGGAGTCCGTCTGCTTTTCACACTTTAATGGTAATTGATTGAAGTTGAGGTGAGAGACATGTCTGAGAGTTCGATGCAGATCAAGTTTGGAAGTCATACTCTGAACGCTGTGGGGCATTCCGAGAAGCCCACCTTCAAAAATTCCGTCCTTAAAGGGGTAAAAGCCTGGCTGGGCCTCTGGGCGGTCGCTATCGTCTGTGTCCCCGTCCCCGTACTCCACCTGGTGATTACGCCCCTAGCGCTCCTCTTTGGTCCCATCATCGGCCTCTTGGTCTTCTACCGCAGTCGCCGCCTGATCGCCCACCTGGAAGTTTCCGGGGAATGTCCTGAGTGTAAGAGCCCGTTCACGGCAGAATTCCGCGACACTCTACCGCCGCTCTACGGGATGTGTCCCTCGTGCAAAGCAGGTTACGAGGTCGTACTGCCCCAAAAAAAATGAGAGTCAGCCGCCTTGAAAATTCGGGCGTTCGAAGGTGCCGTTGATCTGGTACTTGAGTTCTCCTTCGTTGCCGCCCATCACGCTGAGGATAAAGCCGAAGTTGTCCTTCAAGGTACCTTCCAGTTTGAGATTGATGATCATCTCGAGAATCGAATTGGCAAAAGGGTTGCGCAGGGTGCTGTTACCTTTGAGATCGATCTTCATTTCCTGACTTTCCAGGCCAGAGGCACTGTCTAGATTGAGCTTACCACCCTGGAGATTCGCCTTGACCAAAGCTTTCTTAAAGGTCTGACGCGCTACGACGAGGTTGGGGTTGGTTAGATCGAGAGTGGCTTTGTCGATTTTAAGTTCGATCGTACCGGTCGACTGAATCGGCTCATCGATCGCCAGTTTGATATCGCTGACTCCCGTCAGATTCCCCTGAAAGACGATCTGCGTCAGCAGGTCTTTGATCATATCGTTGGCCGTCTTGGAAGTATTGTAGAGCAAGAGGTTGACCAATCCACCCAGTTCAAAATCCTTGGCTTCCAGACTGATGCGACTCGGAACAAAATTGCGTTCTTTGAGCAGCTGCCAGAGCGTCCACGAGGTCTTGAGATCGAGTAATCCCTTGTTTTTGCTCACCAGTTCAACATCGACTGTCGCGCGTCCGATGAAAAGACTCAAGACGGAAAGCGTGACATCGACGCTTTCCATTTCGACCTGAACGGCGTTGTCAGGCGAAGAAATGCGAATCCCTGCTGCATCAGCGCCGAGGAGGAACGAGGGGCCCATCTCCTTGACGCGCAGGGAATAGCCGGTCGCTTGCGAGATTTCAGAGACCAGAGCTTCTTTCAACACACCATAAGGGAAGGTGAATAGAAAGAAGATGACAAAGGTCAGTAGAAACAGCAGTCCATACCAGGCGAAATGAAAAATGCGAGATTTGCTCTCCTGCTCCGGATCGTCCAACAGTTCCGTCACGATTTATTCTCCCCCGACCTTGTAGGCCATCACTTTTGCGCTCGTTTCGAAGAAGAGTCGATCTCCGTAGCGGGTGCGAACCTGTAGACTATGAATATTGAGGTTGGCGTTAGCCTTCTCAACTTCTTCGATGAACTTCAAAAGCCGCGGCAGGGACACCTTGGGAAGTTTGAATTCGACGGCGACGTAGCGGAAATCTTGAGCGAGGGGGCTTTCCGCGGGCAGCTCCGCGTCTTGCGACCGCAGATCGGTGATGGCAACGCCGACCTGATTGGCTTTGCTTTCAAAGAAGGGTTTGGGTTTGAACTCAGCGGCGTTGCGGCTGACGGTCGACTTTAGATCTTGGTAGCGTTTCAATTCTTGGTCATAGGTCGTCGAGAGGTTTCGGACTTCTTGCAGGGCATCAAAGCTCTGATTGAGCTCGTCCTCCAAAGCATTGATCCGCGAGAAGTAGACGGTGAATGCACCGAGTACAAAAAGCAGCAGGCCACCCGCGACGCCTGCGAGCACCGAGGTCTGATGCTGGGGGCTCAGCTTGTAAATGCTGTCCATCAGGAAGTCGA
>CANJJY010000003.1 GCA_947474445.1 Oligoflexaceae bacterium | reverse complement strand
GGAATGCTGACCTTTAATTTGCTCTGCTGAGCATATTCGGCAGCAGGATCGCCGACGCTTCGGTGATTGCCGCGGATAAAATTCCCCCGACCACGATGACGCCCGCGGGCCATGCAATCGATCCACGACACGGTGTATTCGAACTTTTCTTGAGAATCTTCTTCGAGCTCAAAAAATTCTTCGAGGTTTTTAGTCTTAATGCTCTCCGCATCGATGAGAGCGGAAGCGATGGGAATGAGGGCGAGAGTGCACCAGCTGATGAGACCAGTTAAGCCGAGACCGCCGAGCGTCGCGCGGAAAAGTTCGCTGTTCTCAGTCGGTGAACAATGCAGGATGTCGCCATTCGAACGCCGCAATTCAAACTCTTGGATATGACAGCCGATCGTGCCGCGGCGATGATGATTCTTGCCGTGCACATCGTTGGCCATCGCTCCGCCAAGGCTCACAAACTTGGTGCCTGGCGTCACCGGCACGAACCAGCCGGTGGGAACGATGAGATCGAGAAGTTCGGCAAAGCTGAGACCAGCTTCGCAGCTGATGACGCCGCGCTCGCGATCAAACCAACGAATCTTTCGGAGCGTGTCCATCGCCAGCACCGTTCCACCGACAGGCAAGCAGCTGTCGCCGTAACTCCGGCCGTAGCCATAGGCGAGAAAAGGCGGCGTGCAATGGCTCCAAATCGCATCGATTTCAGAGCGCCAGTGGATAGGGGTTTGGGCCGCATCTTGGCCTTTCATTAATCCCCAGGATAAAACTTGGGCCATGATCGGTGTTTTCCAGAAGAAGTGACGAGGAAGTTCAGTACGAACCTCACCAATAATGATGCGGGAGGGGGCAGCAGGATGCAAGTGTTTGGGAAGAGTGAGGAGCGCCGGCCGCTAGAGAGCGGCGCGAAGATCGAGAGGTCGGACGTTGAGAGCGGCCGATTTATTGAATTTGAGAGTCAGTTGTTCGATCGCCTGCAGAAAGCTCATGGACCCCAGGACCGCCCGATCGACGACGTTTTCCAGTTGGTCTTCGCGTGGGCTCGGCTCGAGAGCCACTTCGAGGGTCAGTGCATAGATGCCAAAGCGCATGTAAGCGTAATCGATGAACTCGCCTTCGGTCTGATAGTCGAAAAAAGACTGCGTATATTTTGGCATATTCATGGTCCGCGCCACAGCTTCGCCCAGGATCTTAAACTGGGGTTCGTCCCGACTGAGAGTCGGCGTATGGCACCAGGGCCAAAGCACCGCTTCGAGTCCAGCATGGAAGGCTGCGGAAGCGACGACGTTTTCTCGGTTCAATAGATCGCGAACGAGACGCGTCTCGACCAGACGAAAGGCTTCACTTTCCGGCTTGGAGGGACTGGCGTAATCGCGATTGGGGTCGGCACCATGCGCATCGGTCCGAGAATTGAGAGCGTGGCCATCAGGATTGACCAAGGGCTGTAGAATAATCTTGTAGCGACGCAGGAAACGATCCGTATCACCGCGATCGCGATTTTGGACGAGGTTTTGAATCAAACCGAGGATGGCTTCGGTCGAAGCCTTCTCGTTGCCGTGATGGGTTCCATTGAAGTAAATCGCGGGAACATCAGCGGCTTCGCTCTTGGTCACGCTGACGATCGCAATCTCGCGACCCTGCGGCGAACGGCCCAACACTTGGAAACGAACGAGCTCGGGATAGAGTTGCGCTTGCTCGCGCAGGAACGCGGCAATCTCCTCTTGGGAGTGATAGCGTTGGAACTGCAAGGCCCAGGCAGTCCCTGAACAGAGTTCTAAAACTATGCAAACTCTTAAAATAACTGATAATATTGGATACATAGAAGATGAGCGTCCTGACGCCGAGTGTTACGACGGATTCTATCGGGACGTTCGCTTGGTGTCAATTGGCAAAGGGGCAGCAAAGCTCCTCATTGCAAGGCTTTGCTCGCTCAGGAGAGACAGAGTCACTCGGTCCTTGCCGTTTGATCGCATTTGACAAAGAGTCAGTGTGGTCTGTTCTAATAGAGACGGACCTTTTTCAAATCTGGCGAGCCGCGTTTAACCTGTCGAAAGCGTTCCCTCGCCGGCGGAGGAGTGGAATTGACTCGTAATTTTCAAATCCGGGTCGCTAGCGCCTCGGATCAAAGGGCCTTGCTCGATCTCCTCCGTCGCTGTCCGATTGCCGGGAGCATGGAGCTGGTCTTGGATCGCCAGCCAGATTTTTTTGCTCTCAGTCGCTTGCAGGGCGAACAATCCACGGTTTACCTCGCCGAAGATTCGGAGGGGCGCCTCCTCGGGAGCGTCATGTTCACGGAACGGCCGGAGAAATGGGGAGATCGCACCTATAAGGTGGTCCGCCTGAGCGATCTGAGAACAGATCCGCGCTATCGGCAGTCAGGAGTGGCGGCGGCCTTTGTCGAGTTGTACCAGAAACTTCTGATCGATGGGGTCTACGACTACGGCCGCAGCGAAATCCTCGAAGGCAATGACGTTCCCTTTCGCGTCCATCAGGTCGCCCGCGAGGTCTTGAGCTTTGAAAATCGGGGACGGGCCGAAATCTATCAGCTTTTTCCCCTGTGGAAACTGTCCGTTCCAACCGACTTGAAGCTGCGGCCGGCGACCCTCGGCGATCTGCCTGCTTTGAGTCTTTTGCTCGAGACGAGTTATAGCGAAAGGGTGGGGCGGCCCGACTTTCAGCTCCCCGCGCTCCAAGCGGCTTTGGAGCGAGATCCTTCCTTTGCCATCGAAACGTTTTGGCTGGCAGAGGATGCCAGCGGCCGACTTCTCGCCTGCGTCGGGGCCTGGGATCAGCATGCCTTGCGTCAAACCATCGTTTCGCGTTTTGCAACCAGTGCGCGGTGGTTAAGGCAGGGCTTGCAAGTGGCGCGTCTGCTTTGGCCTCTGCCTCCCATCCCGATGGAGGGGCAAGCGCTCCGGTACCTCTACCTTCGATGGCCCACCTGTCTACCCGGCGAAGAGCGAGCCTTGCGGGCCTTGATCAGAAAAGTCCTGAATGAAGCCCGCAGTCGTAAAACCTACCACTTCGTTGGCATCGCTTTCCACGAAGGGGATAGTCTTCGCTCCTGTCTCGACGGTATAATAAAGATTAAAAGCCGCATGCACATCATTCTCCATTGGGCCCGGAAAACGAGGGGCAGTTCCGACTCGCTCGAGCGGACTCCACTGACCTTTGTCGATCCCGTTCTGCTTTGAAGCCAACTTTCGACACGATCGGGAGCGTTTTGGGGCAGGCGGCCGCTGCCCCATCATGCGGCTCAGCACAACGGAGATATCGGTGGCTCCTCGTATTCTCTTGACGGCCGGACGCTTGCCTTTCGCCCTCGAACTGGTTCGATCGCTTTCTGCAGCAGGGGCAAAAGTTTTTGTCGCTGATGTTTATCCGCTCTATGTCTGTCAGGCCTCAAAGGGGGTGACGCGCAGCTTTCGCGTTCCCTCGCCGCAGAAAGATTTTGCGGCTTTTCGTCAGGCTATCCTGACGATCGTCACCCGCGAAAAGATCGACACGATTATTCCCGTATCGGAAGAAGTTCTTTATCTCGCTCTGTTTCGCGATGAACTCGCGCAACGGGCGAAAGTTTTCTTTCCCCCCCTGTCGCTCCTGACGACGCTGCATCACAAAGAACGCTTTGTCAGCTATTGCGAAGCCCTCGGTTTGTCCGTACCCCGCACGGTCAGTTACCGCGGGCAAAGCGAGCTGCCGGCCTTCGCTGGCCGTCCTTACATCATCAAGCGCAACTATTCCCGCTCGGGTGGTGCGGTGCATTTTCCCGAACCCGGACGGCATCCCTCGGCCTTCGGACTGCCCGTGGATGGCTCTTGGTTGATGCAGGAAAAAGCTGCGGGAGAGGCGCTGTGCTCGGTGTCTGTGCTGCGAGGCGGTCGCGTTGAGCTTACGCGACTCTATCGACCGGCGACGGCGCTCGGCACCGTAAGCGTCATGTTTTGTCGTGCCGACCATGAGGCGGTGCGTTCGTGGATCGAACGATTCGCGGCTTTTAGCGGCTATGAGGGCATCGTGTCCTTTGATTTTTTTGTCAAAGATCAGGAGGTTTTTGCGATCGAGTGCAATCCGCGCCCAACCAGCGGTTTGCATCTCTGCGAGCCAACTCTTCTGTCGGCGGCTCTCCTCGGTCAGGCTCCGCCGCGGCGGGAGCCTCCGCCGCGAGAACGAGCCTTGATTGCGCTGGGGCTCCTCACTGCTTTGCCGCGCTTGATCCGCGAAAAAAAGCTCAAAGCCCTTTTGCCCGATCTTTTGCGCGCCCGCGATGTCATCACCTCATGGCGCGATCCGGCGCCGTTTTTCTACCAGATACTTTGCTACCTCTACATCTTCTGGCGGATGTTTCGCACGCGCCAATCTTTGGTCGTCTGCATGATGGAAGGCGTCGAGTGGAATGACGACCAGGAACGGGGACTGCTCGGCTCAGAACCCACCGCTCCTGCCTCCTCTGCCTGGGGAGCTTCTGCTTAAAAGTTCATGCGTCACCGCTCGCTGCTTTCCTCGCCTCCCACTCTCAGTTAGAATCAGGTTTTTTGAAGGGGAGGCCATGGAACTGCTGATCGTCAGCGGCCATAGTTCGGGATTGGGACGGGCTCTTTTTGAGGCGGCTCAAGGCTCCGATCGGGTTGTCCTGGGTATTTCGCGCCGCAGTTTAGGTTCCAGCGGAGCGCGCGTCGCGGAAATTTCTCTCGACCTCGCCTCGCCTGCGCCTTGGGAAGAGTCTCTCGATCGCATCTGTCAGAAGTGGCAGGCGCCTTGGCGGCGGGTTGTGCTGATCAACAATGCTGGCTCGGCTTTACCCGTCGGACCCACGGCCACTTTAGAGCCCGCGGCGATCATCGCGGCGATGCAGCTCAATGTAGTGGCGCCTCTGCGCCTTTTTCGCTGGATTCTGCAAAAATTCCCCGAGACGCCGCAGCGCTTAGTAGCGATTAGCAGCGGTGCGGCCACCAAAGCTTATCCATCCTGGGCGGTCTACTGCAGCAGCAAGGCTGCTTTGCGGATGCAGGCGCAGGTCATCGCGGCAGAAATGGAGTTGCTCCAACGCGATGTGAAGGTTTTGGCTTATGAACCCGGCGTGATCGCGACGCCCATGCAGGAGCAGATCAGGCAGATCCCTGCGCAAGATTTTCCTGCGTCAACGCGCTTTCGTGATCTGCACGAACGCGGTGAACTGATTGATCCCCGCGATGCGGCCCAGGCGCTCTTGCAATTGCTCGCCGAGCCTCAAACAGCTTATTTTAAAGAACATCGCTACGCTCACGTCACAGAGGTGAAGAAATAATATGCAAGTACTTGGTACCAAATTACCCGATACGCTGATCATTCAACCTAAAGTCTTCGGAGATGCCCGCGGTTTTTTTGTCGAGACTTGGCATCAGGAACGCTATGCAGAAGTGGGCTTACCCGCGCGCTTCGCCCAGGATAATATGTCGGCTTCTTCCTACGGGGTTTTACGCGGTCTGCATTTTCAGCATCCCTACGGTCAGGGAAAATTAGTTACCGTCGTCGAAGGGGAAGTCTACGATGTCGCCGTCGATGTGCGGGTCGGTTCGCCGACTTTTGGTCAATGGACGAGCGTGATTCTGTCGGGACGCGAGCGCAATCAATTCTGGATTCCAGCTGGTTTTGCTCATGGTTTTTGCGTCCTATCGCCGCAAGCAATCTTTGCTTACAAGTGTACCGAGATCTACCGACCCGAATGTGAGATGTCTGTGCGCTGGGACGACCCTAGTCTTTCAATCCCTTGGCCCATCAAAGATCCCAACGTTTCTGATAAAGATCGCAAGGGACTATTTTTGAAGGATATTCCTCTCGATCGTCTGCCGCGCTATCAAGAAAAATAAAGAGACCAAGGGGAAGGCTTGCGCAAAGCTAAAGCGCTGGAGCCTCTATGTTGCTTGAGGGGTTCGTTTAATTTGCTATGATCGCGAACTGAATCCATTCAACTCTCATAGAGGTGACATCACGATGAAGCAAGTGACCCCTTGGTTGGTCGGTAGTATCTGCTGGACTCTTTCGTTCGCCGCCCAAGCCGCGTCGAGCTCCTGTTCTAAGCCATACAGCAAAGTTCTGCCTTACGATCTGCCTCTGGGTTCGGAGCGAGCATCGATCCTTCTGCACAACGAACTGCGCTTTGAATATGACTGTCAAACGCTGCTGGCGCAGGCTCAGGCCGATGTCAGCGCGCAATTTCTCAAGCTCGATTTGAAAGTTCTGCAGGCCGAACTCACGTCGTCGCAGACACGTGATGTACCGGCGACGGGTTACGCGCGTTTGAGTGTCGCTGGCTTTGAAGTCGCTCGCCAAGACTTTGATCTTGATAGCGTCATCGATACGACGATCAGTCCCGATACCGATTTTGATATGTCTAAGACCCAAGTGATCAACGTCGGCCCCGTCGCTATTCCTATCCTTTACGGCATCGAAGGCAATGCCGCTTTGGAAATCAAAGCGGGTTGGAAGGATTTGGGTCTCCAAGCAGAAGCCAATCCTCTGGCCGATGCCACAGTTTATGTACAAGGCTCTGCTGATCTGCAGCTGGTGCAAGTCATCGCACGCGGTGATCTCGTTCTCTTGAATGACAAGCTATCGAATAAATTTCGTGCCTCCTTTGAAGACGATGGTCAGCTCTTTTTGGCTCTCGAAGCTAACAGTGACAATCACTTGGAAGCCTTCGATGGCGGTGTCCTCGTCAAAGCATCGGTCGGACAAGGCGCGTCCGCAAAGACGTTTGAACGCCAGCTCTTCGCTTGGGATGGCATGAAGCGCGATGATAAGGTGGCCAACTATGCCGATCGCGTTCCTGTGATGCCATAACAGAGGGGCGTGGGCGATGACCGAGAGGCGGAGGCACGAGACGTGAGAGCTTGGCAAAAAAAATGTCTGATCCTTTTCAGTTTTTTATTACCCCTCGCGTCTGCTTGGTGGTCGCGACCCCGTTCTCCGGAAAGAGCTCTCGCCCCTCTTTTGCCGGCGGCCGTCTCTCCTCTGGCCGCGCCAACTCCTTATCGCCCCGGAGAAGAAATCCTGTTTGCCCTCGATTACCGAGGGCAAAGTGGGGACGAGCTCAACGTCCGTCTCAAGGGGACTTTGAGTTTGAGCATCCTCGCCGTCGAAGATGAGGGGTATTCCGTCTGGGGACGTCTCACGTCGATCGATAGAGACGCCACGCGCGTGCCTCCTCTCTGGCAGGAGAATCTCCTTTCAGCTCTCGAGAAGGGGAGTGCTCTGCGTCTGGGCAACAGCGGTTTTCAACTGACCGTCGCGAATCCAGCCCGGAGTGGAATGGCTGCGGCTTTTTGGAGGCAGTTGGGCGAGCGGACGCGCGTGAAAATCGATCAAGAAACCGCGAGCTTTTCGCTGCAAGAAACGATCGATGACCAGAGCGTCGAGGTTCAGTACGCCCTCACCGCAGAAAACCGGCCAGATACCGGTTTTTGGAAAAAATCCTATGCCTATGCGCGCGCCGGTGAGACGGGAACTGGCGAAAGCCGCATCACCTGGCAAAATAAAGCGCCGCACCTGCGCGAAATTGAAGCGCGGAATGAAGAGGTTTTAGAGCTGAGGGGCCGCAAATTGCCGAGTCAGAGCTGGATTGATCTGAGCTTTATCGGTGACTCTGCTTTGTCGGCCGAGGCCCTCAAAGCCCTTCATGCCCTTGTCGCTGCCGCACCGGATGAACCCAGTAACATGGATATGATACAAAAGCAGGCCTTAGGCGGGACTACCTGGCCTGAGTTGAAAAATCGATTGGAAGCGATTCGCAGCGGCGGAGCTTTGCCGCAAGATCTTTATCTCAAACTCAAGGCTTGGGTCTATTTGCATCCCGAACAGCTTGCGCTTCTCCTCGAAACCTTGCGCGAACGTTCGGCGTCAGATGCCGTTCTCAAGGGTGCAATTAAAGCGATGAGTGCCGTGGGAAGTTCCGCTGCGCAAACCGCTCTCGTCAAGCTGATCGAAAGCCGCGGAGACGATGGTGCGGTCCAGTCTCGGGTGGTGACAAGTCTCGGTTTTGTAGCGACGGCAAGTATGGAAACGCAGAACGTTCTCGAACAATTCAGCGAGGACAGCCAAACGCCTGAGCTGGCGCGCTCGGCCCGTATGGCTCTCGGTGTGATCGGGAACAGGCAGAGGGCTGACGATCCGGCGAGTGAAAGAGCCGATGCGATTGAAGATCGAGCCTGGCAACTTCTGTCTCAAGGCTCGCGCGCGGAAAAATTGGATGCTCTTGCGATGCTAGGTAACATTGGTCCGCGTCACATCGATGGATTTGAACCCGTTTTTCAGGGAAATGATCCGATTTTGCGTGGCCAGGCCTATTACGCTATGCGATTCGCCCGCGATCCGCGGACTCCCGAGCGTCTTTGGACGGCCTACCGCGAAGAGAACGATGGCGGCGCGCGGCAGCGAATTCTCGCCGGGATTTCTCAGAGGTCGGCCGATCAGATCTGGCTTGCGACCCTCGAGCGCTTTGTCGGGGGGCCTTTACGAGCTGAACATCCGCGGGACCTTGCCCGCATACTCTATGGAAACGTGCAAGCCAAGCCTCAGGAAACCCTGGCTCTCCTGGCCAGGTTGGAGGTGCAAACGAGCAACCCGAGCCTCAAAAAGGACGTGGCGTCTTTTATCCAATTAGCGCGTGCGCGGGCCGCGGGCGGTTGATCTGACCTCTCTGACTCACAGGGGGCTATCGCCGCTAGCTTGCTCCCTGTCTCCAGCTTTGCTATACCCCTTGGCATGGAAAAACTTTCGCTCGCATCTCTATTTTCTTATCTCATTCAACCCGGTCCTGCCGCTGCCTGGATCGATGTGCGCTCGGAACTCGAGTTCGAGAAAGCCGCCTTGCCGGGGACGATCAATATTCCTCTGCTGCTGCAGGCCGAGCGTCATGAAATTGGAATCGCTTATAAAAACGAGGGGCAAGAGGCCGCCATTGCCTTGGGTGAAAAACTCGTCGGTCCTCATCAGACCGCACGCATCGAAGCCTGGTCTCGTGCCATCTCTCAAAGTCCTGCGCGCCGCGGAATTATTATGTGCTGGCGGGGAGGTCTGCGTTCTCAGATCGTGACCGAGTGGTTGCGCGATGCCGGGCTCGATGTTCAGCAGCTCGAAGGCGGCTATAAAGCGGTGCGTAATGGTCTCAGGACTTACGTCGAACAAGCGCCCGAGCTCATCGTCCTCCAGGGGCTGACAGGAAGTGGAAAGACCGAACTCTTGCGTTCTTTGTCTCTGCCGCAGATCGATCTCGAAGCCGCCGCCCATCATCGCGGCAGTGCTTTTGGTTCATGGTTAGACCAACCTCAGCCGGCGCAGACGACCTTTGAAAATGACATTGCGATGCAGATTCTTTTAAAGAGTCATCAACCGGCACCCAGGCTCATCGAAGACGAGAGTCGATTGCTCGGGGTTCGCTGCGTCCCGGAAGCTCTTCTAGCAAAAATGCGGCTTGCGCCGGTGATTCGGGTGGAAGATTCGATGGAAGCGCGCACGCGCCGGATCTATCGGGAATACATCGGGGACAGTCTCAGTCAAGGTCCCGAGCGGGCGCGCTTGCGGCAGCATGCGTTGGCGTCGTTTGCTTGTATCGAACGGCGTCTCGACATTCACGCGGGGCGCATCCGCGAGAAAATGATTGCAGCCTTTCGCAGCGATGGGGATGAAGACCTGCATCGCGATTGGATCGGTGATCTCCTCGAGAACTACTACGATAAACGCTATCACCACGCGGCCGCTCGTCATCAGAGGCGCGTGCTCTTCACCGGTGATAGTGAAGCCTGCCGAGCTTGGCTGCTCGAGAAGGGTGATGCACTGCGATGCGACGCTTGAGATTGGTGCTCGTCGGCGGCGGTCATGCGCACGCTTTGGTTTTGCGCATGTGGGCTATGAAACCGCGGTCTGATGTCGAATTGATTCTCATTTCCAATGCGAGTGAAGCGCCTTATTCGGGCATGTTGCCTGGCTATATCGCCGGACACTATGCCCGAGAAGAGATGCATATCGATTTGCGGCGGCTGGCCCGGGCGGCAGGAGCGCAGTTTATTCGCGCGGCGGTCGCGAAGATAGATCCTGAGGCTCAAAGGATCTATTTTGCTGCGGGGTCTGCCGAAGGCTCAGGCGCAAGGCCTACTTTGGCCTACGATCGGGTGTCGATCAATGTCGGCAGCACACCCCAGTTAAACATGGTTCCCGGGGCTGAAAAGTGGTCCGTTCCGCTGAAGCCTGTCCCGCGGCTCCTCCAGCGATGGGAGGAAGTTCTCGCGGCGCCGCCAGGTGAAATCCTCATCGTCGGCGGCGGAGCGGGTGGCGTTGAGATCGCGCTCGCCATGGCCACGCGGCTCAAAGGCAAAACCCGTATCACTGTCGTTCAAAGCAGCTCTGAGTTGTTTCCACAAGCTCCGGCCCGTGCGCGGCGCCGTATCACAGCTATTCTATCGCGTCGCGGCATACGCGTTCTCCTCGAACGGCGGGCGACGGCCGTGAACGAGGGAAATATAGTTTTCGCAGACGGCAGTTCGCTCGCGTTTGATGCTCTCTTTTGGGCCAGCGAAGCTTCCGCTCCCGAGTGGTTCAAGGCGAGTGGCCTGACTCTCGATGCTCAGGGTTTTTTGCTCGTCGCTGATACGCTTGCCTCGGTGGGGTCTCCGCATGTGTTCGCGGTCGGCGACTGTGCGAGCGTGGAGGGCCAAAAACGCCCCAAATCAGGGGTATTTGCCGTCAGACAGGGAGGTCCTTTATGGGCCAATCTCCGGCGGTCTCTCGATGGACAGCCCCTGGAAAGCATCAAGCTGCAGAAGAATTATTTGCTGCTGCTCGGCACTGAGCCGGGACAAGCGCTGGCGATTCGTGGCCCTTGGGTGAAGGAAGGCGCATGGTGCTGGAAACTCAAGGAATGGATCGACCGTCGATTCATGGAACAGTTCAGTCGCCTACCGCTCTCGATGGGACCTTCCGGGTCTATGACCAAGGGTGCAGAAGACGAAGCGGCCACGTCTATGCGATGTCTCGGATGCGGAGCCAAGGTCGGCGCGCATGTACTGTCTGAGGTTTTGCAGGCGATTTCCCGAGACTTTCCCGACGTCTTGGTGGGTGAGGGGATAGAATGGGGACTGGCCGCACGCGAAGACGTGAGCCTTTGGCAGGCGCCGGCAGGTGAACGCGTGCTGCAGTCGATCGATTATTTTCCTTCTCTCATCGACGATCCCTTCGATGCGGGTCGATTGGCCACGGTCCATGCTTTCAATGACATCATCGCGAAGGGCGCGACTCCTCATAGTGCTATGGTCCTGGCTGTCTTGCCCGAGGCCGCCGATCATCTCCAGGCCGATCAACTTTATCAACTGATGGCCGGCGTCGCTTCACAGCTGCGTAGGCTCGGGGCGAAGTTGATCGGCGGTCACACGGCGGAAGGAGAGAAGCTAGCGATCGGGCTGTCCGTTAACGGGCTAGCGCGATCCCGGCTCTTGCGTAAAGATGGGGGAGAGAGCGGTGACCAGTTGATTCTGACCAAGGCGCTGGGTACAGGGATGATTTTTGCCGGCGCGATGCAGGGACTGGCCTCTGGGCGGTGGATTGATGCCGCCTTGAGCAGCATGCTCCAGACACCGTCGGATCTCTTGCTCTTGCTGGGGCAGCCTTCTATTCATGCGTCGACTGACATCACCGGCTTTGGCTTGCTCGGACATCTCCTTGAAATGCTCACACCTGGGCGGTTGAGCGCGCGTCTCGATCGAGATCGAATTCCTCTTCTACCGAGAGCGCTGACATTGGCGGAATCCGGGGTTTTTAGCAGCCTTTATCCCGCCAATAAACGGTTTGAGGACCAGCTCATACGCGGTGCTATCCCGCAGTCCTTGTGGAGTTTATGGGGCGATCCGCAAACCGCTGGCGGGCTCCTTTTAGCCGTCTCCGCTTCCGCGGCTGCTGCGGTCCTTGCAGAGCTCCATCGCATGGGGCTCACCGATGCAGCGGTCATAGGGAGTTTAGGGGAGCGCGGTGCGCAGCCGATAGTCTTTTAGCTGCCGCGCAGTTTTTGGTGTTTTGATAAATCTCCCCCCCTTTCTCATCCCACAGGGGGGGGATTCTTGGAAAGATTGCTCATACATAAACCTTCTAGAAACATAGATGTGTGAAGATTTTTTTGGGGTAAAATCAAGTTCCGCGCTCATCGCTTTCGTCTAAAGAAATTAATCTCAAAGCCGAAATAATAGGGCCTTTGATGTCATCTGTGATCATCCATTGTCCTATGAGGTTCGTATGGCTCTTTCGCTACGTTTGATTTCCCTTTCGTTCCTCACTTTAAGCCTTTCCTGCGACGGTAATAAAGACGCGGACACAGACGCGGCAGCGACGTCGACTCCCAGTACAGCTGGTACCTTACAAATCTCTACGGTCGAAAAAATTGTTGCTGTCACCGATCCTGTGAAAGCGTTTGCAGTCACCGATACTTCAACAGCGGCCGTCGAGGCGCGAAATTTTGACAAACTTCAGATAGGCTCGGGACTTCAATTGACCGCCTCTACGGGAGTTTCCCTAGGCGATAAGGCAAGCACTATAAACGCTGCTTTTAATACAGCTTCAGGCAGCAAGGCTTGTTGCGAAACCGTCAATAATGCCATGAAATTCTTCAAGGAATCTTCAACTCCCGATATGCATCTTTGTATTCTTCGCACGATGGCTTCCAAGGCTGCAACGATCAAGGCAGTTGAACCCCAGACTTGGGATATCAAGATAACGATGCCTCAAGGGTCCATGACCTATCGCATGAAGTTTGCATTCGAAGCTGATGAGGCGGGTGGCGTCAAGAGCTTTGAGAATTTCACGTGTGAGGGCCAAGGAGCTAAGCTAACGCAATCAGGATATGTAAAGCAAACGATAACGGATGGAGTGCTCAAGGTTCACGCGCGCGCTCAGAGCGATAAAGGTTCAGCACCCGTCGTGATTCGTGCCGATGTTGACGGTCAGGTCGATAGCAAAGGTAAGATGGTAGGACTCAAGCTGATTGATTACGCCGAAAGCAGTGATACTCGTTCGGTTCACTCAAAAGTCAAACAAAGTGCCGGCCATATCGAAGTACTGGGCTATGAAAAAGTCGGCGATCGACTGACTCAATACTTGAGTTTCACAGAAATTCTCGACAAGAATAAAGAGGATGAACTCTATGCAATTACCAAAATTGCTTATGGAGACGGCGCTGCACTCATCAAGCAGACCGAAGGGAATGCTTCGCCATCGACTTACCTTGAAGGATGGAACGGCGACACCCTCGCGCTCAATGCTTCCGAGATCCGTCTGGACAAAGTTAAATCGCGGGCAACCGAACTCCTCGCTGCCACCGGCGACACCCTCGATCTGACCTTTGCCAAGGCTGAGACTTACGATTGTACAGGCACGGCCGATCTTACGATTGAAGCTAAAATGGAAGACTTTATGACTGAACCCAGTTGCATGTCGGCCTTTGATATTGATCAAGATGGCTCTAACCTATGCAGCAGTCTCAGTTATTCTCCTAGCCTCTGATGATCGCTATAAGGATAGGGCTGCATGAGCAGCCCTCTGCCTTCAGCTCACTTCCTACGGTTTTCTAGAGGTAAAACAAAATTCCCGGCTGTTTGGCCTATCACCAGAGGCGAGACGCCATTCCACTTTTCTATCATCTGCAATTCGATGATACTCGGGTTCTTTCTGATCGCTTCGCCTCGGATGTCGATCGCTCGGGCCTCACCGGTCGCGCGGATCTCAGCTGTTTCGGCTTCAACCTTGGCTTTGTCTTTGAGAAATTTGGATTTGGCGGCTTCCTGCTCTTGCACCATTTTTTCTTCAATGGCCTTTTCGAGTTCCTTGGACAGGGTCACGTTTTCAATCACGATATCCTCGATGACGACGAGATCGTGGATCTTCGCCTGAGCCGACTCGAGGACGCGCAGTTTGATGCGTTCGCGGCCCTTGACGATGCCTTCCGCGCTTTCTTGCGCCGTCGCTTCTTTCAGCGCTTCTTGAACGCGGGGGGCGACCAGCGAATCGAAGGGATTACCGAAATATTGGCGGAAAATAGTGACGACCTTGGCTTCGGGAATACGGTAGAGGACCTTGATGTTGATATTGACCTGCTGAAGATCTGACGAATAGCACTCCGCCTTGACACCTTCTGTCTGCTGGCGGATCGAGACTTGATAGAGGCTGGAGATCATCGGTGCCTTAAAACCGACTCCTTCCTGCTTCGCCAGCTCTTCAGTCTTGCCTAGGGTGACGATAATACCTCGATTCCCCGGTGAAACGATGTAGAAGCTGGAGTAGATGATAATGACCGCGGCCAGAGCGAGAAGGCCATAGAGCAATGATTTCGGCGAAAGTTCGGACATGGGTGATCCTCTGTTGAGTCAGCGAGGGGATCATCATAGGGCTTTCGCAAGGGAAAGCCACGCTTAAATCAGGGATGATGGCGAAGCGACCATTCATAAGTTTCTCGATCGCCTTCCGCGAGATCTGGAGCCGGTGCGGCTTCAAAATACTCGGGTTCTTGCGACCGAGAGGGTGACCTCAACTCCTGACGCTCAGAGTGAGGGATATAAATAAGCCCCCGCATACGGCTCATGATCGACCCGGTCGGGAGATCGTGAGAGCGAGCGATACCGGCTGAAGCTAACAAATTTAAAATTGATTCAGAAGTTAAACTTCGCAAAATAAAAAAATCACCGGGGATGATACCCCAGTGATTCATGAGCAGAGCATCAGCTTTGGCCGATGCGAGAGTGAATTAGTTAGCTTGCTTGATGACAAACGAGCTTTTGGGAGCCTGCTTCAGGTAAGCGGCCCAGACCTTCTCGTCGCGAACACCATTTTGGTCGATGACGCGGCGGAGGTTATAGGTTCCTACGGGCTGGCCAAAGAAAGCCGAATCACGCAGCCACAACTTGTCGTCGACATAGCGCGAGCCGAACTTCAACAAAAATTCGGGAGGCGACAAGCGATGTCCGCCGACCGTCAGAACCGGGGTGATATTCATGAGAGTCAGATCGTCGTTAAATTTAAATTCATAGGTGAGTTCACCGAAGAGAGCGAGTTCGTAGAGGGAACGACCGGCTGGATTGTTGTGCCAGCTCCAAACGTCGTTGCTATAAACCTTGATCGCCAAAGTCTTCTCTTCTTCGTTCCAGTTTGAATTCGCAAAGGAAATCAATTCGTCTGGCAAGGGATTGCCGTCCATCCAGAAGATCCCTTGGAGACGCTCAGGCAGGCCATCGGCATCGCTACCGGGCACCATAATCGTATCGGCGAGGTCGGAGGGAATTTCTTGGATTTCATAACCTTTGGCTTTAACCAGGGAAATAGGGTTCGCGAAAGCTGCACTCGAGCTGATCAGAGCTAGGGAAAGAAGTAAAGTTTTCATGTTTGCGTCTCCGTGTCGTTAGGTAGGTCAGTTTGTACAGGGGAGGGCTTTTTATTGCTACAACAAAATGGCGTCTCATGCTGATTTTTTTCCACAAGACTGTAGGGGCCAGTCATCAGAGATATATTCTGAAAAGCGGCACAGAAATTGTAGTTAAGAAGGTTCTCGTCCTGGAAGTTAACCGCCAATGAGGGACAAAAGATGAAAGATTTCATACTCGACATCCAAGCTATCCGAAATAATGCGCGCGATCATATCCTCCAAGGTGCTGTCACCTCAGACTATCGAGCGTCCCGTGAAACGATCCTGAAGATCCTCGACAGTTCCTTGGCGACGGAATGGCTGTGTGTATTGCGCTACACACAGCACGCCAAAGCAGCTGAAGGAATCCACGCGGAACCAGTCGCCGCGCATTTTGCTGAGCATGCTAAACAAGAACAAGAGCATGCGGATATGCTGGCCAGCCGGATCAAACAATTGGGTGGAACTCCCCACCTGGATCCTCATACCTTCGCCGAACGAGCGCATACGGTTTATCGCGAATGCGAAAGCCTGACCGATATGATTAAGGAGAATCTGGTGGCTGAACGCATCGCGATCGATGTCTACGGCGCGGCCATTCGCTATATCGGCGCCGGTGATCCCACGACGCGGCGCATGCTGGAATCGATCCTTGAAGTTGAAGAAGAGCATGCTGATGAGATGGCGGATCTTCTCAAAGCGATGGATCCGCGGGAAAAGTTTTGAGTTTGACCTCGTCCTGACTCGCACCTTTCCCGCAGTCACCTAGCGGCTTGTGCAATTGACGGTCAGACCCCGATCAAAAGAGTTTTCGGGCAGGACGGGACAGAGGTAGTCACCTGGTCCATCGATCGTCATGATCGATTTATTGCCTTCCAGCCTGATGTCTTTGAGTTGACCGCCGGCGTTGACCATAAAGTGCAGACGAGATTGATTGCCACGTGCCATGACAGCCACATGCTCGACGGCAGCATCGATTTCGAGTTTGAGCAGATTTTGATTGCCGCCGACGAAAACGCAGAGTCCCGCGAGAGGCGTCCCATCTTTGAGCTTCTCGAGGTGAAACTCAAGCAGCCTTTGGCTGCCACTCACGCTGAGAACAAGGATATCATCCGCTTTCAAGTCGAGGCCTGCATCGACGCCGAGAGTCTTCACCCTTGCGAGCGGAAGGCCTAAGGTCTCTGCGCATATCATCGCAGGAGTTTTCTCTGGCGCTTCTGCGGCAGGAGGCGGCACTGTGGTGCCGGTGTCCGTCGCAGGTGGTTGCGCTGGAGCAGGAGTAGCGGCGCCTGCTTCTTTTGTGGGTAAGGCTTCGGCCGAAGCGACAACCGGGAGAGTATCGACTTGAAACTCGCCATTCTCGATCCGAGCGATCGCATCACTGGAATCAGGATCCAGACCTTCATCCCCGAGAGTGACATTTTGGGTTTCGATGACAGTGGCGCGGAAATCGGAATCGTCGGGTGCAATCTGAGGTGTCGTGTCCGGTCCTGAACAAGCCGCTATCAAAAGACAAAAGCTCCCGAGACCTGCTCTTATGCAGATTTTTTGCGTCATGGCGATGATCCCCTAATCTCTAAATAGCTGGTGCAATATATGCACAAACTTTATCGTCCGCGGTGGTGGTCTAGCTGAGAGATTATTTTAAGTGAATGGAATAGCTGGAAAAAATGAGGGGCTTAAAAATCTGCGTGGCGAGAGCATGTGCGATTTTTTTTGATTTCGCTCGCGGCGAGAGCGCTGGGGACCAGCGCTCACCTGAGTGAATTACTTGGACTTGCAGCCAGCTAAGACCAGGTCAGGCGACCACTTGCTTGCCCATTCTGCCGACATCACATTTTCTTTCAGCAGAACTTGCCTGAGTTTGGCGGCATGCTTGACGACGAGGGGAGCCGTCTTTTCAATGATATGTTCGGGCTCTTCGCTGTCTTCATCGGAATAAGCCATGAAAGCTCCGTCAGTGCATGCACCCGATTCGAGCAGGTAGGCTTCTGCTTCATTATAAAACATGTACTGCTGCTTTTCGCTTGGCGGTGTGCCGTCCTTGTTTTCAACGGCGTAGCCTTTCTGCATCAATTTCCTTTTCATCATCGCTACGTCCGCCGGGCCTGAGGCATCGACGTAATCTTTGACGAGCTTTTGCATCTTCTCGCTATGAAAATAGAGGGAATGAAAGATTTCATGGCCCAGTACGGCCTTCAGCTCAGCCGCGGCATCGCGCTTTTTGCCCTCTTCGGGAAGATAAACGCCCAGGAGAATCGACTTGGGTTTGCCCTTCGCCGCATCGATTGTCGGCCGGATAAACTTCTCTAAAAACTCGCTTTCGACCTGGATCCCTTTCACGTCGCTCTTGGCACGCTTGTCGATGAACACCTTGGTCTCCTTCAGGTAGCGCTGGAGATCTTGCGACTCGAGGTTATGACCCATGGTGCCATCGTCAATTTGATTTTTCACCCACTTTTTGTCGGAATAGCTCGAGCTGGCGTCGACCGTCTCAAAATCTTCGATAAACGTGCTGAGACGATTCAGCGCCATGTTCATGACAAAAGAGGTATTGAAGAGACAGATGAAGGTGCCTCGTTGGGCTTCTTCGCTTTTGATCAAGGCTTCGTTGCCGGGATAGGCGACTTCCGTGCAGGCGACGAAGGCATTGTCGAGATCTTTCTTATCGATCCCATGTTTGTCGACGCTCTTTTGCACTTGCTTCAAAACGAGCTCGATCGCTTCATCGAGAGGATGCTGACCTTCGACCTTGCAGATTTCAATGTCTTTGCCTTTGCATTTCAAATCTTCCTTGTTGCCAAGGGTGTCGCTGGATTTGTTGGATCCGGTTGTCTTGCAGGCGGCTAGAACTTGGAAGAGGAGCACGATCTGAATGAGGCCTTTCAAAGTGAAACCTTTCGATAGGGGTGAAACAACAGAACAGCGGCTCTTGCTCTGCAATATATCTGCCATTTTGGTTTTGAGAATAAGTCGATGAATTCAGGTGTTTAGATTTTGTTCTTGGTGTCTATGAGGGGAGATGAGTTTAAAAAGTCGACAGAGCGACAAATAAACTTGATTAAGCTGTGGGGTGCCCGCAGAGCGTTAATTGCTGGATTTCTCCTGAAGTTCCCTTTATGGTGCTGCTTTTGAAGCTTTGGAAGGGGAATGCGATGAAAACAGGACGTAACGAAACCTGCCCGTGCGGGAGCGGCGCGAAATATAAGCAGTGTTGCCTCCTGAAGGAAACAGATGAAAAAACCGGCCTGCGTCTGGTGCGAGAAATCGAAGCCGCCCTGATGGAACGTATGCTCCCCTTCGCGGAAGAAGTCTTCGGCGATGAAGCGATCAATGAAGCCCTTCTCTTGTTTTTGGACGATGAGGATGAGGTCGAGTACGAAGCGGAAGATCCTCTGAATGCCTTGTTTCTGCCCTGGTACATCTACAACTGGGTTATCGAAGCAGAGGAAGACAAACCGTCCCCCGAAGCCCCCCTGAATAAGACGATCGCCGAGGCTTTCCTCGAAGCTGAGAGCCACGATATTTCGCCCGAAGGGATCGCTCTCATCAAGGCATCGATCAGACGTCCCCTGAGCTTTTATGAAGTCATCGAAAGCGTGCCAGGCAAGCGACTGGAGCTTAAAGATCTGCTCCAGGGCCCGCAGATGATAGTCGAAGAAGACGCGGCATCGACCTCGCTCAAGCGCGGCGAGATCGTGATCGGTGCGATGATGCAGCCTCTCGATGGCCACATCCGAGCCTCGATGCTTGGTCCCTTCTCCTTGCCGCCGGAATGCAAAGCCGAGATTCTCGATCTGCGCGGCGAAATCCTGGCTGAAACGGGACTGAAAGATTTGGATGAGCCGACGCTCTTGAATCGAGAAGCCTTCGTCCTTGGGCTCTATTTGGATATCCTCGATCGTATGCTGGATGAGGATGAAGTTCAGGTTAAAGTCAAAATGAGAACCAGCGTCTCTGCATCAGGCAAGCACCGCAGCCCCTCGAAACATAGAAACCATCCCCCGCGGAAGTAAAACGATAGCGAGAGTCTCATGACACGAGAGCCTCGCGAGGCGCTTCACCCTCTGGCTAGGCACTGGCGCAGGGGGCGACCGATCCTGTGACACAGGCTCACAAGGTTCTCGTGCAGGGCGAGCCAAGAACGAGCCACGTCGCGCTCAGCATTGAAAAACCTATCCTCATCCCCACTCAACTCATTGACGGTAATCAGTCCCCGCTCGAAGCGAGCCACCCCGTCTTCATAAAGCGCCTTGGCTTTGACGAGCAGCTCCTCCCTAGTCAGGATCGATGCGCGATCGAGCTGATAGGCCTTCCAGTCCTCGAGGACGGCCTGCTGCGTCTCCCTCTCGACATCGACGAGAGAGAATTCTGCGGCACTCTGCCGATGCAGCTGGGCTCGGTAGGCGGAACTCGTTTGATATCGATCGGCGAGAGGCATCGTGAAAACGAGAGACAGCGAGCCCATGTTCTGGCCGACTCCCTGGCCCTCCAAAGTGCGTCCGACCTGTCCCTGCAGATCAAAGCGAGGCATCTGATCGGCCCAAAGGAAATCTTTTCGTTTGACGGTCTCATCGCGCTCATAGCGGGCAGTGATGACGCTGGGGCTCTGTGCCGCCAGGGTTTGAGGGTTGGCGTTCAAGGCTGCGAGGGTCGGAATCTTTTCGGGTTCGCTCAGCATCAGTTCGCGGAGGGGCCAAGCGGTTTCAATCGCGACGCTGGTCTGATAGCTGGCGAGATCAGCCTCAGCCTTTTGCCGCTCGAGGTCCGCGGCTCGGATGTTGACGTCCACGGTGTTGAGATCGAGTTCGATCTTTTGCAATTCCTGTTGAGCTAGAAGACCCTTCTGGAACTGACGTTGACTCGCATCGAGCAGTCTTTGTCGTTGAGCACGAATTTTTTGCAGAATCTGCGTATCAAAACGCGCGGCGATCACGCGCAAGACGCGCCGTGCTGCGGCGTCTTCCGCATCGAGAATCTGACCGATTTGAACGATATCCTGCTTCGCCTCACCGACGGTGGCCAAGGCGGATTGAGCCTGGTCGCGGCCAAATCCGTAGAGGTTGAGTTGGGTGATGCCTGAAAGGCTACTCGAACGCAGCGTGTCTCGGTTTGGATCATCGAGTAGTCGCTCGTAACGGCGACTCGCTTCGAGGGAAAAGGTGGGCAGCCAGCTGCCGCGCAAGGGCCGAAGGGCCTCCCTGTCTGCGGAGACGTTTTCAAGATTCTTTTTGAGCTTAGGATCGTGTGCGCGCAGCTGATCGATGGTTTGATAAAAGAGGGCTTCATCGGCTTGCAAACGAGGGCCGATGAAAGCACCGCCGATGATCAGCAGCAAAATCACCGGCGCCAAAGTCTGAGGCGCTGCGAGCGCGCTCGCCTCTCGCCCTTGGTTCATGCGAAGGCGACGCCTATCCGCTGCTGCCATCGCGAGAGCCTGAAGACCAGGGACGAGCAGTAGCGTCAGCGTCATAGAAACGCCGAGGCCACCGACTACGCTGAGACCGAGCGGCTGCAGGATTCTGCCGCCTTCCCCAAAGCCGCAGGCAATGGGCAGCATGCCTAAAACAGTGGTCAGCGAGGTGATCAGGATGGGCCGCAGACGCTGCAGAGAGGCTTGAATACAGGCCTCGAGAGGAGCCACGCCGCTCGCATGGAGCCGTCTCGCGAAATCGACGAGGAGTATGCTGTTGTTGACCGCGATGCCATTCAAGAGAATCATGCCAAGGACGGCGTTGATCGATAGGGTACTCTGAAAGATAGACAGTGAAGCGATCGCCCCGATCAAGCCGAGCGGAACCGCGACCATCACCAGTGCTGCTTCGATGACGTTGCCGAACTGCAGAAGCATCGTGATGAAGATGAGCAACATAGAAAAGCCAAAAGCATACTGGAGTTGTCGGACAGAACGCGCAATATCGGCGTCTGGTTCTTCGAGGCGAACCGCAATCGAATCAAGGTCCAACTCGGGCAGCCTTTTTTCTTGCCATTGGTCAATCTTATGCTGGATCTCTTTCAGGTGCGCAGCCTGATCGCTGCGAAAGTCTTCCTTGAGGCGAGCAGTGATGACGTTGATCTCCTGCCCGTTCTCGACGTGAAGACTCTGTTGGGCATCAATCTCATCGACTTGCATCAAGGCCTTGAGCGGTATCAGCTGACCTTTGACCGCAATGGGAAAAGCTTCCAATTCTTCTTTGGAAGCCATTTGATAGTCGGGATAACGCATCATGATGGGAACTTTGCTGATGCGTATCATCATCTCGCCTAACCATTTGCCTAGGGTGGCGATGCGCAAGGTTTCCGTCAACTCACTCGGTGTCGTGTAGAATCCCTGCTCACGCAAGAGGTTCCATTGAGCGTTTTTCGGGCGCATGACGAGCGTCGAGTTGTGTTGGTCGGCCGGAATTGAGGTGACCTCCTCGTAAATCTTTTCCGAATCGATCAAACTCTTCAGATCACGCCCAGCTATCATCCGCTCTTCGGCGTTTGATCCCGACACCACCACTCGTACTTCGGGAGGATTAGGGATTTTGAATTCGCTCGGATTCCACTCCGTAACGAAATACTGGACCGTGGGCGTATTGATGAAGGTTTCCCGCAGTTTTTTCAAAAGAGCGGGGACCCGGCTGCGATCGTGAACTTTCAGGATCAAGGTCGCTGAGGTCGCATCGTTGATCTGATCGAAGGAATATTCGACATCGCTGGCGAGAGCGGCGAGTTCGCTTTTGTGAACCTGTTCAACCGTGCTTTCCATTTGGCGTTTGCGCGTGTTTTCAGCTTGGTTGATGACGAGCACCACAAAATCGCTTTCCGGTTTGCCGATGAGTTCGCGCGGCAGACGGGGTAGAACAGTGAAAACCAGTGTAATCAGCGCGACGCAGGTGAGGAGGAGAAGACCCCAGGTGTAGCGCGAGCGATTCAAGAGCAGATAGAGACTCGTTCCGTAGAATTTCTCAAGCCGCTTTAAGAATTTTTCTGCCGGAGCATGGTGCTCCGCGTTGCCCTTTTCGTTATTGAGGAGCTGAAGCCGGACCGTCGGCACGAGGATGAGGGCGATCAGAGCAGAAAAGCCGTGGGAGAAGATCACAGCCTTGGCCAGGTCACCGAGGATCGCATAACTGATCCCGGAAACGAACATGAAAGGCGCGAAGACGACCAGCGAGGCGAGGGTCGAGGCTACGACAGACAGTCGGACTTCGCGTACCGCGGCGATGACGACGTCGAGTTTGGTCCAGGGATCCGGGCGCTGCCGATTGATTTCCAGGTGACGGAAAATATTCTCCATCACGACGACCGAGGCATCGACATTCATCCCTGAAGCGAGGGCGAGGCCCGCCAGCGAGAGGAGATTCAGGTTCATATCGAACAGCCACATCATGATGAAAGCTAGCGCGATGCTGATGGGAATCTCAATCGCCGTGGTGATGACGTTGCGCAGATTGCCGATAAAGATAAAGAGGACGAGTGATGCGAGGATAGAGCCAAGGAGGACTTCGTGCAGCACGTTGGCGACGGCTGAACGAATAAACGTCGAGGGATCGATGAGGTCGCGGCTCGTCACGTCAGCGGGCAGAGAAGCTTTCAGATCAGCAACGGTGGCGAGTATCTCTTCAGACATACGCTTGACGTTACCGCCTTGCCTGGGGACCGCAAAGAGGATGAGGCTCGAAGCCCCGCTGGTCTTGAAGGACTGCTGGTTCTCCGAATTTCTCACGATGTTGACGTTCGCCACGTCGCTGAGAGAAAGGGTGCGTCCCGAAGGCAAAGGCACAGCGACCTGTTTGAGTTCATCGACGGTCGCGGCCATCCGCTCGAGGCGAATCGCTTGCGATCCGCGTGAGCCGGAGAGGGCTCCCCCGTTCTGGCTCGAGAGAGCTTGGGAAATCGCGTTCTCGATGTAGCCGGGCGTGAGGCCCAAAGATGTCATCACCGTCGGCTTGAGTTCGACCGCCACTTCTTCGGCGATCGGCTTTAGAAGCTGGCTAAATCCAATGTCTTTAATGCGTTTGATCGGTTGCTCGAGCAGCGGATCGAGCAGCTCATAGAGTTCGTCAGGACTGCGCTTTTCGCTGTAAAAAGACATCGCAAAGAAAGAATCGACGCCTTGAATCGAAACTCCCATCGATCGGCGCGTTTCTTCAGGCAGCGTCGCAGCAATCGCGTTGATGATGACCTGGGCCTCGCGCATCGCGGCTTCAGGATCAGATTCCCAGGTGTAGACGACCTTGGCCGAAAAATTGGTCGCTGCATAGTTAGCTTCTACGCTTTGCACCTCAGCCATGCGACCTTTGATCGCTTTGAGTTCAGTCTCAATGCGTTCACCGTAGAGACGACGGAATTCGATGGCGCTCAGAGAACCGTAGCTCGCATTGACGTTGACGTAGGGCTGAGCGTTTTTGGGAAAGAGCGAGATAGGCAGCGACAAGCCCGCCCAAACCCCGAGCGCAGCGAGGATGCTGAGAACGAGGTAGACGCGTAAGGGCGAAGAAAAGAGGGTCTTCATGGGTTCGCCTCAGCGGCCTTGACGTCAAGTTCCTCACCATCGGCGATATAGACGGTGGCATGAGTGACGATCGCCTGTCCTTCTTTGAGCGCAGCGCCGGCGATTTCAAACTTGCCTTCGCGGTTTTTTAAAATTTTGACCGTGAGGTATTGCGCTTTATTCTTCTCATCGACGCGGACCACGTAGACATCGCGGCCCCGATAGTAGATCGCGCTTTCTGGAACGACGAAGCCCTTCCTTTCGGCGATTTTAAATACGACCTGCCCGAGCTTTCCTGGGACGAGACTGCTGGCCTTAGCCTTATCGCTCAGTTCCAGTTCGCAGGCTGCGGTGCCGGTCGCTGGATCGATGATGGGGCTCAGAGCGCGGATGCGGAGCGGCCAAATACCCTCGCCGATCAATAGATCGGCTTGTTGCTTGGGAGTGAGAAGGGCAAGATCCTCGCCGGTGATATTGATTTTGATCTTGAGATCTTTGTTATCAGTGAGGGTCAAGAGGGTCCTGCCCTTTTGGACGCGATCGCCGACGGCGATATCGATGCCGGTAATCACGCCGGCAAAGGGCGCAGTGACGGCAAAAGGCTCGTAGTGGTAAACCGGATCAGGATTGGCGATGCGAAGGAGGGTGCTGCCTTGCGCGACCTTCTGTCCCAGTTCCGCTTTCAATTCCTTGACGAAGCCTTCGACTTCCGCGGTGACGGGTACCACCCTGAGAGCACTGACGGTCGCGGGATAGAGGAGTTTGTCGCTGAGGCTTTGGAGTTTGATCGTTTCGGTGTAAACGGCCGGCTTTGCCGGCTGGGTATCGGCAGCCTGAACCTGCGCACCCACAGTCAAAAAGAGGGATAGGGTGCATCTGAGAATTAATCTACGTGCGATAGGCATAGGCGACCTCCTGAACGCCGGATACTACGGGAAGGTTAAAGAGGTGTCAATATGAACAATTTTCTAGTAACCATCTAAAATAATGGATAAAAAAGTTGTAGACTGAGGGAAAAGAGCGGATCGGCCGTGAAAAGGCTAAAATTGCACGAGGTTTAACAGGTGATCTGCTAGGATCGGGTTCCGCAAACGATTCACGAAACGATAGGCCCTATGGCGATAAAAGCAACGATCTTTAAACTTAACCTCTCTATTTCCGATATGAACCGCGGCTATTATCAAGACCACGCTTTGACCATAGCCCGCCATCCTTCCGAGACGGATCTGCGCATGCTCGTTCGCATCGCTGTATTTGCTCTCCATGCGCATGAGTACCTGCAATTCACCAAAGGCTTGAGCGACAGCGATGAGCCTGATCTCTGGCAAAAGAGTCTGACCGGTGACATCGACCACTGGATTGAGTTGGGCCAGCCCACAGAAAAACGCATCCGGCAATCCTGTGGCAAGTCGGCTCTCGTTTCGATCTATACCTATCAAAAACGAGCCGCTCAGGTGTGGTTTGAAGGTATTAAAAGCAGTCTGGGGCGCTTCGATAACTTAAACGTCATCCAACTCGAACTCGCCGATGAAAAAGTGGTCGAACGCATCATCGATCGCTCGATGGATCTCACCTGCCTCATTGAAGACGAGCACCTTCTGCTGAATAGCCCGACGGAAAATCTTTCCATCTCGCTCGAAATCCTCAAAAAAGCTTCTCGTTGATCTCTGTCGCCGCCGTTTACAGCTGTCTAAAAAATCCGCAAAGCAGGCGACCTTGCTTTGCGGATTTTTTGCATGACGCGCGGTAAGATTGTTGGTTTTGATAATAAAATCATAAAGATTAAATTTCCCATCAAGTTGCGGATAAAAACGACCGATAAGGGATTAAGTCGTTAATGAGCTGACGGAATTGCTGGCTAATTATTGTAGAGGACCCTTAGCATGCGTCTCGCCTCACTCCTGGGACAATCTCTCTTGTATCTGAGCGGAGTTTTTTTGATTGCTGGTATCGGTTTCTGTGGCCCCTCTTGGGAGGGAGTTCAAGTTTCCGCTTGTGAGTCTATCAAGCAAGCTGCGATCGACGTGGGCAATGCCGGCAAATTCAAGCCGACGGTAGACGTGCTGAAAGGCCAAAGAGATCCTCTAGAAATCTCCTAAACCGACAGCTAATGTGCAAAAATAAAAAGGCCTCGCTCATAGCGAGGCCTTAAACGGTTAAACTTTAGAAAATCTCAGAGAGTCACGTTCAGCTGGGTGGCAAACACATTGCCTTCGGCGTTGGCGTTGCCCTTCGCGTAGGCGGTGAAAGGACGACCCACAAAAGTCCGCTCATCATTGATGGGCGTGCGAGCCATGACGACGTGCGCCAAGCCCAAATCAAGGCTGATCATCTCATTGACCGTGTAGCTGGCGCCAGCCGTGTACCAGCGATAATCACCGGTAGGAATGCGGAGAGTACGACGTTCGTCAGGAATAGGCGAGTTGTCGTAGGCGTATCCTACGCGGAAACCCAAGGCTGGGAGGTATTGATAATCAAGGCCTAAAGCGATACGGATCGAATCGTTCCAACGTTCATCGACCGTCGAGCTCGCCGCGCCATTGTCTTTGCGATAGATGGTCAGGTCTTTGAAGTTGCTCCAGCGGGTCTGGGTTACGTCTGCGCTCAGGCTCAGCTGATTGCCGAGATCCTGAACGAGGCTGAGCGAAACAAGAGCGGGCAACTCGAGAGGAGCTTTGCCTGCAAAATCGACAAAACTATCGACGTCGGGCGTACCCTTAAACCGCGCGTCGCCTTCAAGAGTGGTTTGAATCGGCGACCGATAGGCGAAGCCGATACGCGTGCCATCGATGGGTTCGCCGAGGACACCGAAGTTCCAGCCGTAGCCCCAATCATCCCCTTCGATCGAGCTCGAACCGATGGTGCTGCCGTTGGGCAAGACCAGGACTTCACCCGTCACTGGGTTTGGCACGTTAGCGCCGTTGATCACGAGCGGAGCTTGGTTGGGATTCGCCGAGGATAGCTTAGCTTGAATGTAAACGGCATCGACACCGAAACCAAAGGAGACGCGGGGGTTGAGCGCGAAAGAAACCGAAGGGTTGACGTTGGTCGAGACCACTTCCGAAGTTTCCGCGAGCAAACTGCTGATAAAATCGCTCTCGTATTTGGTCTTGCTGCTAAAGTTGGAAAAGACTCCCAGGCCGACGGTGTAGCTCTCATTGAGAGGATAAGCCGCATAGACCGCAGGAATCAAAGGAAACGAAGGGCCGACATCGCTCGACACGTTTTTGCCGGTTGAGGAGAACTTGGGATTGAGGCCTGCTGCTTCGAGACTAGGAATATTGACGCCCGCATCTTCGACTTCAACATTGAGACTCGTATCCAGTGTCGCAGCCGACACAGAAAAGGTAGGACGACGCAGCCGACTCATGCCGGCGGGGTTGGTGCCAATCGTCGTCGCATCGCGAGCGATTGCCGCGTCGCCAGCGTAGGCGCGACCAAGTCCCTGCGCGTTTTTCTCGAGAATCTGGTATCCGCCGGCAAAAGCTTGAGGGGCGATCGCGAGCAAGGCAAGAGCGAGGGCTGATTTATTGTATTCCATGTGGATAAAACTCCTAATCGTTCGTTACTGTGCTTGTGCCGCAGCTGCTTTAGCCAAGATTTCGCCAAACCACGTGAGCGAGGCGTAGATTCCAGGACAGGTGGTGTGCGTATAAGGATTCGCTGCGTCTGGACTGTCGATGACGGCTGGTACGACGGGCGAATCGGCATTGATGGCCTTGAAACTTGCGTAGGCTGATGTGGTTGCTTCGACAGGCACGGTCTTGTCATCGCGGCAGTGGTAAAGGCGCGTTTGTACGCTCGGGGCCCAGCTCTTGTTGTGAAGGCTTTGCTCGGTAAACCAGGTCCTGAGTTGCGTGCCTTCCGCAGTTGTGGGCGTGGTGCCGATCACATCGGCGATGACGTCTGCTTTGAACAGCTCGGCGGTTTTGCTAGGCAAAGTCTTGATGATATCGTCGGTGCGAAACGAACCGCTGAACAGCGGGTAGGCCTTGGCCTGGCCTAACTGTATGACGTTATCGATGTTCCAGCCGGTGGTGGCAGTAAGCCACTTATTGTAGGAGAGGACAACGAAGGGCAGATTCACTGGGTTGGCAGTCTCCTGCGCCGTAAGAATTTTGGCCGACGTCACCAAATCATAAGGTCCAGCAGCAGGGGCCGAAGCTGTGATGGGAAGTTCCGTGGCGTACTGAGTTTCCAAAGCTTTTTGCAAAGCTAGGGTTGCATAACCACCTTCCGAATAACCGCGGAGAAATAATGGCCCAAGGGTCAAAGTATTTTTGCTCGCAAAGGACTTGGCGGCTCGCAGCATATCGACGCCGGCATCAGCATAGGCCTCAGCGACGAGATAGGGATGGAAAACTTCGCTGGCAGAACCAAAGCCGATATAGTCGGCTACGACAGCGACGAAGCCTTGCGAAGCTTCGAGGACGCCTTCGCTATAAGAGAGGGAAGGCGCATCGATTTTGCCGACGATCGTCCCGTGCTGTACGCTGACCCAAGGGTAGACAGAAGCCTTGGTGTCGGGAACCACGATGATGCCCGATGCTTCGATCGGGGCAGGCGTCGCGGCTGGTGTTTCCGTCATGTAAGTGATCTTGTAGATGCTCACGCCAGTCTTGGCTTCGATACCGAGAGCTTTGATTCTTTCTGTGATCGCGGCTTGACTGAGGCTGACGATGCGCGTCGCCTCAATCAGTTCTCCGCGGGCAGCGCCTTCGCTGGAACCGCGCGAATAGTTGGCCGGACGATCGCTCGTGGTCGGCTTGATACTACTGCCTTCGCTGCAAGCGAAGAGGAGTGCGAACACTCCGAAAGAAAGAATGTGCCTGTTGCGAATCATGGTTGACCCTTCAAGAAAGAAAAATAATCCGAGGCTATGACTCAGAATCTTTTCATATATGGAGTTTTGGCGCTTTGCAATGTAAATCGCAATTAGATCAGCTGTTTCGAAGTGTCTAACTAGTTCGACGCGCGGAGGAACGTGGGCTGCAGGCGGGACAGAGGCGACGCAGGCCTTGTCCGATGCGCCTGAGCCATTTGGCATTGAGGGGAGACGTGAGGCCCACGCGTGCAGCGAGATGTTGGAAGGCCTGGAGGCGCGGCTGTTCGTCGAGAAGAAACTGCCAAGCGGATTCGCCTTCCAGCCAGACCCCATCCCGCCGGAGCGCTAACTCAGGCGGTCGATCGGGGTGAAGCAGCATGCTCGGAGGCCCCAGCTCTGGATCGGGAAACTTCTGCCAGGCGGTGACTTGCCAATGCGCAGGAGAATCGGCCGCAAGAAGAGAGCCGAGCAGGCGACAGACTCCGCAGGCGGCGTCGTAAAGAATGAGGACAGAACCGGCCATAGGTAAATCCTCGTACTTTTTGAGACACCGCCTCGCGGAGAACGTTATCAATCGGCCAATGCTTTGCCCACATTTACGCGGGCTCCGGTGATCAGCCGCCCTTTCAAAGAAGCGATGGGATCGGCCGTTTCGAGCAGACGCTCTTTGAGAGCGGCGGCATCAAACTCAGGGTGAACGGCTTTTAAGAGGGCCGCAGCACCGGTGACGACGGGGGCGGCCATCGAGGTGCCGCTCATCGCGCCGGTTTTTTTGTTGGGCAGGGTCGACAAGACGTTGGAACCAGGCGCCGCGATATGAACGGTGGTTGGTCCATAGTTGGAAAAGAAGGACAGACTGTCGTTGCCGCCTGTCGACGCGACCGAGATGATATTAGCGAGCGGGTAGCTCGCGGGGATTTGAGGTTTCTTGTCATTGTTAGCCGAACTGTTCCCGGCGGCAGCGACGAACAAATAGCCTTTGGCCGCTCCAGCCGCGATGGCATCGCGCAGGACATCTTCGTCGGCGTCCGTCGGCAGTTTGTCGGTTTCCCCACCCCAACTGTTGTTGGTGATCGTGAAGCCGTTGTTGTTTGCGTACTCGACCGCTTGGACGATGGTATCGAGATCGCCTTCGCCGGACGCGCCAAACACCTTGAGCCCGACCAGGCTCACGTTCCAATTGATACCTGCAACACCGGTCGCATTATTGCCCGCGGCGCCGATGATGCCCGAGGTGTGCGTGCCGTGGCCCATGTCGTCCATCGGATCGTTGTCTTTATTGACGAAGTCCCAACCATGGAAATCATCGACGTAGCCATTGCCATCGTCGTCGACCTTATTGCTGCGTTTGTCACGACCTTGAGCGTCGAGACCTGTCTCACCGGGGTTCACCCAGATATTGGGGGCAATATCAGGATGGTTGTAATCGACTCCGGTATCGATCACACCGACGATCACGCTCTTATCTCCGGTCGAGATATCCCAGGCGGCAGCCGATCCGACGTTTTTGTGGTGATACTGCGAAGAATAGTTGGGATCGTTAGGGACCTTGGATATTCTGAAGATCCGGTTGGCTTGAATAAAAGCGACCTCAGGGTCGTTTCTCAGCACCGCGAGAGCATCCATCTCTTGCCCATGATCGGCCTGAACGAGATAAGCGGGCGTCGATGAATAGCCGTGGAGAGGCGTGACGCCGGCTTGCCGGAAGAAGCTGCGGGAAGCGATCGAGCCGTCTTTCATACGAACGATGAATTGGCCTGGAATCCGCTCTTGGTCGAAGCCGACGAGATTTGCTTCCGCCCATGCACTGCTCGCCACTGACATGCCCAATAAAAGGGCGCCAACCACGGTAGACGACTTTACCATTCACGGCTCCTTAATGCTTTTCTCTATGATCTTCTTGCCTTGGTTTGCCATAGACTGGCCCAGCGGTCAATTCAATGATTTGAAAATATTGGATCCCTTTCCTACCATCTTACATAGGCGAGGGGCGACCTATC
>CANJJY010000002.1 GCA_947474445.1 Oligoflexaceae bacterium | reverse complement strand
TCACGCTATGCGATTCGTCAGTTTTTGGCGGATGGACAGCTCTCCGCACCCCTTCCCGAGAAGTTTCAGCAGGACATCTACGTCGGCTTTTTCCGCGAATAATCTCGCCATCAAAAAAGGCCTCAATTTCCTCTCTACCTACCTACTGAGCAGGGAAAGAAGGGACTTGGAGACTTTCAATTTTGTACTGCGATAAAGTCCACCGGTGGATGCGTTTTTCGCAGGGGCGTACATAGCTCCGATCGGCGTCGAAGCGCGTAATGATGATTCCGTCTTGGAAACAGTCGAGAATTTCTGATACCTCGCTCAGCGTGGCACCAGGAATGTGCGGTGGAATAAAATTGTCGCTGAGAAGATAGAACGATCCCTGGGTTTGCAGGAGAAGCCAGGGCAAAGGATTCATTTCGGGGCGTCGCAGGAGTTCAGAGGTTCGCGCGATGCCGGGCCACTGCTGGACCAGGAGATGCGGCTCATAGAAAGCTATTTGAGATACGTTTTGATAGGTGTCGAGAAAGAGGGGATGATCGAGGCGCGAAAGGCTCGCGGCCAGGTCGCGATACCCATGGGTTTCTTTAAGCAGACGATCCTTGTGGGGACTTTTGTTTAAGAAAGGCTGGTAGGTATATCCCGTCACCAAGAGACTCAAAAAAAGATTGGCACCGGCCGCATAGACGAGAAGGCGCGGATCGAAACGCAGGGAATGCGCGAGACATAAAGCGGCGCCGATGACGTACATGGCGGGCCAGTTGGTCTCGACATGTTGAACAGGGCTGATCAGTCCGAATAAGAGAAGTGGGACTAAGGCACCGGCCCAAGCCAGTGCTCGCAGGGCAGGATGGGACCAGCTGGCTGTCTGCTGCTTATGTTTACCTCGCCTTTGCCAGAACGCATGGCCGATAGGAATCAAGAGAAATCCCCAAATGGCCACTTGTCCGCCGATATAATCGCCGACGCCTTGCGTCCAGCGCTTGAAGCCGCTGGGCTTTGGACGCGGCTTTGCTATTTCATCCTCGGGGAGTTTGAAATATTGGGCGAGGCGCGATTCGATGCCATCGGCAGGTGCCTTGACAGCGCCGGGCAGGTCACTCGCCATCTGCATCGCAACACCGTACTCGCTCTTTAAACCGCGGCCGAACTGAAAGCGCAGAGTGATCCAATCATTGTCAGCTAACCAAAAGATGTGGGGCAGTAAGGTGAGAACTGCGACGAGCCCCCCAAGATAAGGCCATATCTGACGAAGCTTCTTTGGATGATAGAGGAGTGCGATGAGAAAAACCGGGCCGATCAGGACCATCGTGTATTTGCCCATGATGCCGAGTCCGGTGAAGAAGCCAGCGCTGAGCCACCGCCGGGGATCGCGAACTAGGGCATGACTAGCCTCGTGAAGGGCGGCGATCCAGCAAAAAATCAAAGGGATATCAGGCGTCGTGATATAGCCCAGCAAAATGCCACCGAGATTGGCCGTCGTCAGGACTAGAGCGATGGCACGCGAACGCCTTGAGTCGAGACCTGACAGGCGAAAAAAACTGATGAGAAGAGGCAGCGCCAGAAGACTCAAAACCAGGGTTCCAAAGCGTGCTGCGAGCATCGAACTCGGCCAAATATTGATCAAGGAGGCGATCCAGGCAACGAGTGGGGGATGATCGAAATAGCCCCAATCGAGAAAGCGACTCCAATAAAAGTAATAAGCCTCGTCCTGGATGGGCGGAAGCCAAGCCGCGTTGACGAAGCGAACTAGGGTGAGGACGAAGACGAATAGCAAAGTCCAAGGCCACAGCCTGCGCTCATTCACAAATATTTACTCCTACGCTGAGAACATTCTTCCCCGCACATACGGAGATGACAAGATGAGCCTTCATCCGTCCGACGCCCGCGGGCGACTGCATTGGACGAGGCGGGTAATGAGATGTGTCTGACGCTTGAGGCTCGTTTGGGTTTTGATCGCTTGAGCGAGGGCCGCGGTGGTGCCGACTAAGATTACGAGGCGCCGCGCCCGGGTGATCGCCGTGTAAATCAAATTGCGCTGCAACATGATATAGTGCTGCATGCTGACGGGGATGATCACCACAGGAAATTCACTGCCCTGCGATTTGTGGATGGTGATCGAATAAGCGAGCTTCAAATCATAGGCATCGTCTTTGGCGTAACTCACTTTTCTGTCGCCAAAGTTGACGAGCACCTGCCCTCCATCAAATCCAGCGTGTTCGACGAAACCTATATCACCGTTAAAAACATTGAGTTCATAGTTATTCACGGTCTGTATGACTTTGTCGCCAGGCCGCAAGGTGACCACGTCTGTGTCAAGTTTCTCGCCGCGGTTGCCCTGAGGATTCAAAAGCTCTTGGAGTTCTTGATTGAGCTGGTAGGTGCCCAGCGGTCCCCGGTTCATGGGAGTGAGAACTTGAATGTCGCGCAGAGGATCATAGGAGCCACGCTCAGGAAGAGTCTGATGAACGAGGCTCTTGATTACTTCCCGGATATGACTTGCATCTTCTATCGCAATAAACTGGCAATCGGAAGCCGCATGGTCGACAAAGTTCGGCATCTCGCCCCGATTGATCTGGTGAGCGACCTGTACGATGGAAGACCCGGCGGCCTGCCTAAATATTTGACTCAACTTGGTGAAGGGAACGACCCCAGACTCGATCAGATCGCGCAGGACGTTGCCAGGTCCAACGGACGGGAGTTGGTCGACGTCACCGATAAAAATAAGCTGTGCGTCGCGCGGTAAAGCGCGGATGAGAGCGGCAGCCAGGTGAATGTCGAGCATCGAAGCTTCGTCGATGATAATCACTTGGGCATCGAGCGGAGTCGTCTCATCACGAAGAAAGGTGTGTTCGGCAGCCGACCATTCAAGCAAGCGATGGATGGTCTTGGCTCCAATGGCAGCCACTTCCGAGAGCCTCTGTGCAGCGCGACCGGTCGGTGCAGCCAGCGCTACGGATTTGCGCATTTTCAATAGCAGTCGAATGATCGCGTTGGCCGTCGTCGTTTTTCCAACACCAGGGCCACCGGTCAAGACAAAGACGCGATGACTGACTGATTTCCGCACGGCATCGAGCTGCTCCGGTGAAAACGGCTGGCCGGAAATTTCGGCATAACTTTGCAGGTACCTTAAGATCCTGTCCTCCGGTTCTGCTTCGAATTTGGTCTTGAGCAGATCTGCGATGCCGCGGGCTACCATGTCTTCTGCGGCGAAGGTGCGAGCGCTATAATAGATATCGAGAATCTGCCCGTCCTCGGTTCTTACTTCATCAAAAGCGATGGTTCCCTGCTCGGTCAGGTCTGAGAGAGTCTCTTCCATCGCCGCTTCGATACTGACCTGCGGCAATTTCAAAAGGACAGCCAGCGCATCGCGGAGTTGCGGACGCGTTTGGAAGCAATGCCCGTTTTCTTCCGCGACCTCAAGCTGGTGGGTAAGAGCTGCCCGGATCCGCATGGGTGAATCAGCGGGAGTTCCAAGATTCATGGCAATCTGATCGGCACTCAAAAATCCGATGCCGGCGATATCACGCGCCAAGCGATAAGGATCTTCTTGGATCAACTGTGGCGCTCGCTCACCATAAATGCGAACGATTTTACTAATGAAAGTCGGACTGATCCCATGTGTACTCAGAAAGATCTCGGCTTCGCGAAACCTCTTTCTCTCGTTCCAGGATTTGAGGATGTCCTGCTTCTTTTTGCGACCGATTTTAGGGATTTCTAGGAGTCGATCCGGGTCTTTATCGAGGATTTCCAGGGTGGCGTGACCGAAGTGGGTCAGGATACGTTCGGCGGTTTTATCACCAATCCCCCGTATTATCCCTGACTTAAGATATCTGAGGATGCCGGCAAGGCTATGGGGATAGATCTGCGCCCAACGACTGACCTTAAACTGCCTCCCGTAGTTGGCGTGCTGAACCCATTCTCCATGCAGCTCATAATACTCGCCTATCGTCATTTGACCAAAATGGCCTACGACAGTGATGGGCACTTCTTTTTCGTCACAGCGCATGCGGACCACGGTCCAGCCGTTATCCACGTTTTGATAGGAAATTTTTTGCAGTTCGCCCTGCAGGACCTCAAGGCCAGTGGTGTCAGATAGTTGCATGTGCCCTGAATTCCCTTTCCGCTCCGGAATCTTACGAGCGTTCAGAATTATTAGAAAACTTTGAAGAATTTCTCAAGTGTCCTGTCCTACTTTAGCTAAAAAGTAATCAAAATCGGCAATTTTGTTCCTTCATGCCGAGCGGGTTTCAGCCGATAATGAAATGAGAAAGGAGGCACAGACTGCCCCGTAGGTGATTCTTACAGAAGGCTCAATTGTCAAAGCTCTCAAGACTAATGGCTAAACGTTCTTTGGAGTCCTTTATGCAGTTTCGATTCTCATTCAAGCACATGGAATCCTCTCCAGCCCTTCAAGACTATGCCAAAGGAAAAATCAAAGTCGAAGTCGACAAATTCGTGACTAAACCGATCGAAGCTCATCTGACTTTTTCCCTGGACAAACACCAGCAGCACGTTCTTTGTACGCTTACCGGCGGCGATGGTTTCATGATCAACGTCGAACACCAGTGCCAAGACATGTATGCGTCGGTCGATTTTATGATCGATAAGCTTGTCACGCAGCTTCAAAAGAAAAAAGAGAAACTGAAGGATCACAAACACTTTAAAACAAAACCTGTGTTGGTCGACGATGAAGATCTCCATGAGATCGCTGAAATAGACGCCGATGATATTCTCAAGTATGAACAAGCCGCGATGCGACGTCGCGGTTAAGCTTTCCATACCACCAAAAACTTAGGGGCCTTCGGGCCCCTTTTTTATTTGTCAGATGGTCGTTGAAACGGCCTTACCTTCGACGTCGGCCATCAACAAATGGACCGTAGCTTTTGCCATAGACCTTGCCTTAGCCCTTGTGCGTGATCCTGATCCTAGCCTGCCCCCCTTGCCTTAAAGCCTTCTCGTGGTCTTCGTAAGACGAATAGGGAAAGGTCTTTTGCACATGATCACGATCACGCACAATGGCTAAGGCTAAGGTCACGCCAAAGAACGAGTATGTGGCCGACGCCGTAGGCAAGGCCCGTTGAAACATTAGGCTGGGCCGACGTTAGCCGGTGAGGATGCGCTTTCCATTTCATAGCCTTCGGCATCAAAGTGCTTGTCAAAGCAGGCTTCGGCTTCCATCCTCGTAAAATACATGCTGTTACAACAATTGCACTTATATTTCGCATCGTGACGGACCCAAGGTTTGGAGAAAGAATCCTTCCTGCGTCCGCTCTTCTCATTGATGAGTACTTCCTTGTTTTCTACCACCTCCGTAGGAGCTGGAGATTCTGCACTCACCGGGACATCAGAATCATCAGGCGATGGTACCGCGGAGTTGGTCTCTTCCACCTTCTCCTTGCCGAGAATCTTGCTGGGACTTGAACGGGTAATCGCTAATCGAACGCGCGAAGGACGCTTGGGCGGTGCTTCTAAAGGCAGATCGTTGAGCAACTGCTCGCGAATATGCGATTTGTTCCGTTCGCCGAGGCAGGCGCGCGCGCAGCTTAAGGCCTCACCTTCATCAGCGTAGTTTCGGCAACAGAAGTGGCAACGAAAAATCAAAGTGTGGCGAGGTCCGCGACGAAGGATGACAGGGTAGAAATGTTTAAGATCGAACCAGCAATGATTGAGACAGGTATTCGCTTCGAGGCTGTTGTCGTATTCGCTGCGGCAAATGCTGCAGATAAAAGTATCCTCGCGCCGGATCAATTTACGAATCACCGGAGTGGGTAATGCAGCGGATGCCTTGTGGCGATCGGACATGGCGTATGGGCCTTTTTTTAAGTCAAAAAAACCTCAGACTGCCTTTGGATCGGCAATCTGAGGAAAAGCTTGAGAAATGTTTGAATAATGTAATTTAATCAAATAATAACTGATATTTACGGTTGCTATAGGGGCAGCTTGGCGTCTTCAGCCTTTTCTAGGTCGAGCTGAATGATGCGACCGTATTTTTGCACGCCGCTTCGCAAGGAGGCTGCTTTGCCTATCAAAAGAATATCGAGGCGATCGGCTGGAAAATATTGACGAATCAAGTCGTTGGCGCGCGTTTGAGTCAGGGCATCTACCTCGGATTCAAACCGATCGATCACATCGTCAGGGAGCTGATAAGCCCACTGATCAAGAAGCACTTGAGCCAGGCTGTCGAGAGTCTCAAAGCGCGGTGGGTATTGGCCTTTGACGTAAGCCTTCGCGGAATCGAGCGTCGATTGATCGATACCCTGTTTGAGAAACCGCCGGTAGGTTTCCAAGGCAAGATCGAGAGCCTTGAAACTATTGTCATTGGCCGTAAATGAGGAGATGGCGAATGTACCGCTCATTTTGAAAGGATCAAATCGACTTTTAGCCCCATAGGTGAGTCCGGTTTTGACCCGCAGTTCTTCATTGAGCAAAGAGGTAAAGCGCCCTCCAAGTATCGTGTTGATCACCTGAAGGGGTATCCAATCAGCCGTGTTGCGCGGCACCCCCTGTCCCCCAATTCTAAACGTGGTTTCCGTCGCATCGCGCTTATCGACGAGGAAAACCCGCGCGGCACCCGCGTTGACAGCTGGTGTCGGCACCGACTCGACTGCCTGCGAACCCTTCTGCCATCCTCCAAAGGTCGCTTGAAGGAGCTTTTTCATCGCTTCTGGCTCGAAATCACCGACGACGCTGATGGCTGCAAGCTGCGGCTGAAACGCCTTTTGATAGTAAGCCACCACGTTTTGCCGCGTGATGCGACTGATGCTGATCGCCGTCCCGTCGGTAGCTTGGGCGTAGGAGTGCGTCCCAAATATTAATTTATTAAAAAACTGATCGGCGAGAAGATTGGGGCTCTCCCGCTTCTTTTTGAGGTCCGACACAGTCCTTTCCTTGAGCTTGATGAGTTCGCCTTCTGGAAAAGTGGGAGTCAGAAGAATTTCGCCGAGCAGAGGAATCAAGGTCGGGGCATCCTTTGCTGCCATGGAAAGATCGATGTTAAGAAAGTCGGGGCGCGCGTTTGTCCCAAATGAAGCGCCGCGGAAATCGAGGCTGGCCTCTAGATCGGCTTTCTTGTGCAGACGCGTTCCAAGCAGCAAGGCTTCACCGGTATAGGAAGCCAGGCCGCTCAACTGGTTTTCGTCCCACGACGCTCCACCCTGCAATCCTATGCTGACATGTAGCAAAGGGACTTCGCTTTGCGGCATCAAAAACACGCTAAGGCCATTCGGCCATTGCTCCTTTTGATGAGGAGGTAGTTTAAAGGGAGACGCCTCAATGAGAGACGTCAGGCCAAACGCAAAAAGGAGAGTGCTAAATATCCTTAACATAAACATCCTCGTTTCTTTTTAAGGGGTCTCAGAGCTTTCACGCTTGTCGAGGATACCGACAGTGCGGTTCTGTTTGACGAAATAGGCTTTGAGCACGCGGCTCAGATCAGCTGCCGTCACGGCCTTGTAGCGTTCGGTCGCTTTGAACAGCTGATCGTAGCCGCCAAAGAAAACCTCATAGGTGCCAAGCAGACCGGCCTTGCCGTTGATCGTTTCCATCTGTCGATAAAGACCAACCAATTTAATATTCTGTGCTTTGGTCAATTCTTCGGGCTTGATGCCCTGATTTTTGATCTTCTCGATGTCATCGAGCAAGGCGCGTTCTAAGCGTCGAACGTCCTTACCTTCAATCGCCGTGCTCTGGATCATGAAAAGATCTGGATCTAAGCTAGTTCCAAACGAGACGGCGACGTCAGCCGCCAAGCGCTTTTCGTCGACTAGACTTTTATAAAGCCGCGAGGATGCGCCACCAGCCAAGATTTCACTGAGGAGGTCAAGGGCATAGTAATCAGCGTGTTTGCTTTCCGGTACGTGATAGGCGACCATCAATTGCCCACTGCTGCTGCTCGGCTTGACGACGAAAACCCGTCGTTCACCTTGCTGAGGTGGCTCAATGGTACGGACCGGGGGAACTGTGCCCTGGCGGCCGATGTTTTCCAGCTTCGCGGCGATCAGTGGGCGAACTTCCTGTTCCGACAGGTCACCCACTAACACCATCACAGCGTTCGAGGGATTATAGTAGGTCGCAAAATAACGCTGCAGATCATCTTTCGTCCAGGCTTTGATGTCCGACTCCCAGCCGATGACAGGCCAGCTATAGGGATGGGCGGTAAAGGCTACGCTGCGCAGCGTTTGATAGAGGAGTTCCCAGGGCTCATTCTCTAGGCCGGTGGAGCGTTCTGATAGAACCACACCTCGTTCACTGTCGATTTTTGCTTGATCAAACTGCAAGGTACCGATGCGATCTGCTTCAAGATCGAGAATGGTGGCGAGCGATGAGCTTGGAAACCAATTGGTATAGACCGTCTCATTTTCTGTCGTAAAAGCGTTGTTGGATCCGCCGGCGGCTTCCATGACTTTATCAAAGCTACCGGCCGGATAATTCTTAGAGCCATTGAACATCATATGCTCAAAAAAATGCGAGAGCCCGGTGATGCCGGGAACCTCATTGCGCGATCCTACTTTCCAATAGGTATACATATTCGCGTTGGGTATCGAATGATCTTCGAGCAGAATGATCTTCATCCCATTTTTCAGCGTCCAGGTTTTGATAGCGTCCTGCTTGATTTGCGCGAAAGATGGCGACGCAAACAGGCTGCATAGGGCCAAGCCACGAAGAAATTGCACCAGGTATCCTCCCTTTTTGAGACCTACTACGTTAAGTGGACGATAACTGCGTTACTCGTTCAGAAAAAATCCGGCCTTGCCTTTGGCGTCGGCCATCAGACAATAGACCGTAGCCTTTGCCATAGATCTTGCCTTAGCCATTGTGCGTGATCGTGATCCTAGCCTACCCCCTTGCCTTAAAGCCTTCTCGTGGTCTTCGTCAGACGAAGAGGGAAAGGTCTTTTGCACATGATCAGGATCACGCACAATGGCTAAGTCTAAGTCTACGGTCACGCCAAGAAACGAGTCTGTGGCCGACGCCAAAGGCAAGGCCAAAAATCCTCATTTACCCCGCGTAAACTCCGGCTTTTTCTGGCCTTCGTGCCTTGTTCTCCCCCACTTAACGCAGTAGGACTTAAGGTATGGCAAAGGCCTGAAGCTGAAGCAATGGAAATCTCCGGACATCGATCAGATGCCGAGCCAGGCAGAAAAGGCAAGTTGAAGAGCATAACCCTTGAGGGGTTCATTCGTGACGAGGGGGAGTCCGTTGAAAGTGAACTTTTGTTTGATTTGACCATCGATAGGAAAAGCAGAGCTGAGAACAAAGGTATAGCCTTCAACCCGCGTAACCAGCCATTCAGGGCGATTGCCCTTCGGACGGCCCGGTTTAAGGCTTGAATAGAACACGCCCGGCAGGATTCCCGTCCAGCGAGCCCGCACGGTCCAACCTTCAGAGTAGCTGTCGTTGTCGAGATTTTGTCGGCGATAGGAGCGACCGATCATGTCGAAAGTTTCCAGGCCGATCGTTAAGCCAAAATCGCCAGACTCCTGTCGCAGTTGGTCAGCAAAGAGGGGATAAGCCAGGCGCGCTCCAAAGCCCGATCCACTGAAATCCAGCGGTGGGCTCACTGACCGGCGTTGGCTCCAAGGCCCGACCACAAGTGAAGCATCGACACTGGCCCACCAGGTTTTTTTGAGCCAAACACGACTCACGTCGATGGTGGAGCTGTTCATCTTGAGCTGTTGATTCTCATCGCCTCTGAATTGTAGGGGGCGCAGTTGAAAGCCAATAGCCCAAACGTTTTGACGAGCATCGATTTCTGGCTCTGCTGCCGCAAGAGGCGAGGCCAAGAGACCAGCGAGGCCGGTCACTAAAAAGCCGCGACTAATCCACATGCGAAGCACCAGAAGTGTTTTTCTTCCTCTGGATAAAACGAATGAAGAGGATCGACATCTCGTACATACCACAGGTGGGAAGGGCCATGGCAAACATCGTAATCGGATCAGGAGTCGGCGTGAGGACCGCGGAGATAATAAAAATGACGACGATGACGTACTTTCTATTTTCCGAGAGAGTTTGCGCCGTAACCAGGCCGAGCAGGGCGAGGAGAACGAGGATAACCGGTGTTTCAAAAACCAGTCCAAAGCCAAGCATCATCAGCATCAGGAGTGAAAGATAGTCACTGATCGTAATGATAGGCGTGGTTCCCATTTCAGTCCCGAGACCGATTAAATATTTGAGCGAAGTGGGAACAATGACATAAAAACAGAAACTGACGCCGATCGCAAACAGCGTGACCGACGCCACCATGAAAGGCATCGCATAGCGTTTTTCGTTCGTGTAGAGAGCCGGTTCAATGAATTTCCAGAATTGATAAAGCCAAACCGGACAACTCAGCATCAATCCTACGAATAGTCCGAGTTTGATATTAGCGGTGAAGACGTCCATCGGACCGGTAAAATGCAGAGCCTGCGCATGCTCAGGAAGGACGCTTATCAAAGGCCCTTCCAAAAAGATGAGTATTTCCTTCGCGTAAGCATAGCCAAGTACAAATAAGACGACGATGGCTAGCATGGATTTGATGATGCGTCCGCGCAATTCGTCAATGTGTTCGAACAGGCCCATAACCTTCAGCTGATCTTCACGTTTTGTCTCTGTCATTTTAATGTGCCTCTAGCCAATTCTTTCCAAAGCTAACATCGACTTTCAGGGGAACTCCGAGATCAAAAGCATGCTCCATCTCGCGGTCGATGAGCTGCATAACAGCGTCGACTTCAGACCGAGGACATTCGAAAACGAGTTCATCGTGGACCTGGAGTAGCATTTTAGCACGGTACTTCGATTCATCCAGCTTCTTTTGAACCTGAACCATCGCCTTTTTAATCAGATCGGCGGCAGAGCCTTGAACGGGGGAGTTGACAGCCATGTTTTGGGCATTGGCGAGAGTCCCCCCGTCTTGACTGGCATTGATCTCTTTGAGGGGACGGCGTCGCCCGCTTATGGTTTTGGTATACTCATGGTCGCGTGCAAACTGTATCGACTTCTCGATGTAAGCGCGGATCTTCGGGTAGCTGGCAAAGTATCGTTCGATAAACTCTTTCGCTTCCTTCATGGTCACGCCAGTTTCTCGGGCCAAGCGTTGGGGGCCCATGCCATAAATGATGCCAAAATTAATGGCTTTGGCCTGAGCCCTTTGGCCCCCATCGACAGCTTCGGGAGCGACCCCAAATATCTTGGCGGCGGTACTAGTGTGAATATCGGCGCCCTGGATAAAAGCTTCGCGCAGAGCTTCATCGCCGGAAAGAGCCGCAAGAATACGCAATTCAATCTGGGAATAGTCAGCAGAAATGATGACCCAATCCTTGAGATTACTGCAGAAGGCTTTGCGGATTTCTCGACCAATGGACGAGCGAATCGGTATGTTCTGGAGGTTGGGGTCGGAAGAACTCAGGCGCCCCGTGGCAGCTCCGTTTTGATGAAAATGGGTATGGACTCTTTGGGTCTTCGGATGGATCAACTGCGGAAGGCTGTCCACATAAGTGTTTTTGAGCTTGGTCAGCATCCGATACTCGAGCAAGGCTTTCGCCAGGGGATGCGCTTCCATCTGTTCGAGGACAGACACGTCAGTCGAGTAACCCGTTTTGGTCTTTTTCAGCCGTTTGAGACCCAGCTCTTCATGAATCTTTAATTTATCAAAGAGGATCACCTGCAGCTGCTTCGGCGATCCAATATTGAATTCTTCTCCCGCTAGTGCGTGAATCTCTTTTTCCAACTCTTTGGCCCGCAGATCAATCCGTCCGGAAATCTCATGCAGAATATCGGCATCGACATGGATGCCGCGCTGCTCCATAGCCCCCAGGATGGGCGCCAGGGGCATTTCAATGTCTTCAAAGACGGAAACTAGTTCGTTCGCTTCCAGTTTGGGACGCATGCAGTGATAGAGCCTGAGCGTGAAATCGGCATCCTCGCAGGCGTAGGCACTGAGCTGTTCGAGCGGCGCGCTCAGCATGGAACCCGAGGCATCGAGCAGAGTATCCGTCTTGATTTTAACGTGCTGAAGATAGCGCAGCGTGCATTCATCGAGGCTGTGACTGCGTTCGCTGGCGTCGAGGAGCTGCGAGGCGAGCATCGTATCGGCCAGAGGCCCGCTCACTTCGATCTCGATGTTATGCAGCATTTGAATATCGAACTTCACGTTGTGTCCGACTTTCAAAGCCGGCGTTTCGAGCACCTCTTGCAGGGCGCTCAAAACTTCGACGTAAGGTAGAGGACGATGTGCATCGTGAAGGGGAACATAGAAAGCTTCGCCCGTCTCAAATGAAAAACTTGCCCCGATCGGCTTATCGCTGATGCGATCGAGGCCGGTCGTTTCCGTATCGAAACTGAACATCGTCGCTGCTCGAGCGCGGGCGATCAAAGCGTCGATCTCCGCTCGCGACTGGACGGTATGGTATTTGAAATCATTTTTCACCAAAGTCGGAAGCGTGGCCTCTGCCACGGGTAGACTCTTCAAGCGAGTCCGCACCTTTTCACCGAACGATTTGAAGTCCAATTCGTCGAGCAAGGCGAGAAGGTCAGGGTTGGCAAGAGCCCGTAAGGGATCGCAACGCAATTGATCAAGACTGAAGTGAAGCGTGGCTTCCTTGTGGATCGTGACGAGCTTTTGCGAAAGATAGGCCAACTCGCGATTGTTTTCGAGACCCAGGCGCTGCCTTTGATTGGCCACCGCATCGAGGTTCTGATAGATGCCGTCGAGAGAATGAAACTGTTGGATAAGTTTTGCGGCGCCCTTGTCACCGATGCCAGGCACGCCGGGAACATTGTCTGAGCTGTCGCCGATCAGAGCCAGCATGTCGATCACTTGATCGGGGCGACAGCCAAATTTGGCAAATACCTCGGGAAGATTCGTCTCGACGACTTCACCTCCCTTTTTCGGACTAAAAAGGGTTACATTTTCGTTGATCAGCTGCATGAAATCTTTATCGCCTGAGACGATATAGCAATGCAGGTCGGAGGATGCATAGCGATCGACTAGCGAGCCGATGAGATCGTCCGCTTCCAGCCCTGGTTCCTTGAGCATCGGCGCCTGCAGGGCCTTGAATAAACGAAAGAGGTAAGGCAGTTGAACGACTAGATCAGGAGGCATTTCCGAGCGATTGGCTTTGTATTCGCTATAAAGCTCGTGACGAAAGGTTTTTTCCTGACTATCCGTGGCAAAGGCCAGAAAATCAGGCTTTTGCTTTTCAATGAGACTCCAAAGAAAAAGCAGGCTCCCATAGACGGCATTGACGGGTGTGCCTTGAGGACTTGTGAGGGGGCGAATGGCGTGATATGAGCGAAACGCCATCGCCATGGCATCGACGATAAAAAGGCGTTGTTTGGGCATAGTTTTTTCCTTCGATCAAAGGCTATCCAGAGCCTTCTGGTTTACCTGATTTGACCGGCAGATCGCTAGGTGCATTTGGAGAGGAGTGAACACGGTGGTTTCGAGCAAGAAATATTGGCTGATGAAAACTGAGCCAGAAACTTACAGTTTCGCTGACCTTCTATCTAAACCGGGACGGACCGATGGATGGGAAGGAGTGCGTAACTATCAGGCGCGCAACTTGATGCGGGATGAGTTCTCCTATGGCGATGAGGTTTTTATCTATCACAGCAGTACGGCTGAGCCCTGCATAGTCGGCGTTGCTCGTGTCGTACGAACGGCCTATCCCGATCAAACAGCTCTCAATCCCAAATCGGATTACTTCGATCCTAAGTCTCAGGCTCTAGGTGCATCACGCTGGGTAGCGGTTGAGGTACAGGCTATCAAGCGCTTTCACGAACCAGTCTCCTTGAAGCGTCTCCGCGCCGAAGCATCACTGGCCTCAATGGCTTTGCTAAGACCTGGGCAAAGACTGTCCATTCAACCTGTCAGCGAAGGGGAGTGGAGGTACATCTGCAGCTTGAGTCCACTCGTCGCGTGCGATGTTGCCGAGCGCGAGACAGCCCCTCTCAGTCTATGAGCAGACGGAGTCCGAATCGCACATCCCAGCTTTCGTAGGCTAGCTGATCACGACTGAACGCGCTGGAATCGGTTACTGTGTCAGTTAAAGTCAAGCGGCTGGCCGCGTCTACGTCCTGACCTTCAAATTTTCCAGATTGTGCATCCCAAGAAAGACGACCAGAGGCATGGACCAGCCCGCCCGAAACGGCGATACGCGAGGCGATCGCACGCTCCAGTCCGATTTCTTGACTGAGCCGGCGATGGGAAGCATTTTTGTAAAAAGCTGATTGACGGTCGGCAGCGCCGCTCTCGGTTTGTTCGATGCGGCCTTGGCCCTGACCCGCATGTAGACCCAGGTAAATGCTCCAGGATTCCATGTGATAGCGACCCACCAGACCCAGGCCCAGATCGCGCGATTGCAGATCGACTAAACTGGAATGGCTGCCGTTCTGTCGGAATCGATTCCAGCGATATTCGGCCCCTTCAATTTCAGGCCAAAAACTGAGTCGACCCGTCTCAAAGAGGCGGTAAGAACAGGCCGCGGACAAGGCGCTTGTCGTATCGAGTTGACCCACAGAGCTATGTCCTTTACCTAGGCTCGGGGAAAGCTGGCAGGCAAAAGGGCTCGGAGAGATCGTTTGGGGGCTCAGGGCCAAGACTCCGAAAAGCGCCAGCAATCCCATGGCAGTTCCCTCTATGGCTTGAATTCTTATACGAAGCTGGTTTACTAAAGAATCGCGGGCCATGCAAGCTCAAAATAAGCAAAATTGGCACACTCCGGTCGCCTTATCTGGAAATGAAAAGGGGGGAGGGGTAGGAATTTGAATGGTTTATGATAAAATTTTTAGCGGAGGGGTCGAGCTGGCTCTACGTTCTTCCGACGTGGACACCCTCTAGGATTGGAGATCGTACCTTGCTCTGGAAAGTCTATCACATAGAATCAGGGAAAATTTTAAAAGCCGGATTTGAATCAGAAGATGACGCCAAGGATTGGCTCGAGGCGCGTCACGAAGATTTAGAAGACGATTACACCGTCGACGAGATGGATCATGATGAAGAAGACGAGTGGCGTGCGGCCCAAGACGAAGAGCTCGAGGCGGCGCCCGTCGAAGAAGAGGAAGAAGTAGCCGACGATGACGACGCCTTCTTCGAAGAAGAAGAGTCTGACGAAGAGTCTCTCGAAGATATGTACGAAGACGAAGACGACGATGACGACGCCTGATCCGGCTCATGGGCTTGTTCGCCTGAGAAAAGGTCCTAGCTCTCAGGCTGACAGCCTTTCCAACTCATTCTGCCTTTATTGAATTAAGAGTACCCGAGCCGAAGACGCCTTTGGATCGGTCCCATCTCGCACGCCGCTCTTTGCAGTATATACTCAAAAGCATTGACTTAATCTCGGCGCTCATCTTTTTAGTCAAGTATTATGAAACGGCCTCCGATGCTCCCCCTGAACAGTTAGAGGGGAGATGTCATGAAATTCGCTTCGTATGCGACGCTCGTCAGTGTTTTGGCCATGGCGCTTGCTGCGTGCTCGGACGCCACTTTCAATGACGCGCCTAATACTAAAGTGGACCCTGAACCGGTCGCCCAAGAAGAACCTGCTCCTCTCCCTCCGCCGGTGGAAGAACCGATCGCGCAGATCGAGGCTTTGCCGGTCGAACAAAGATTGGAAAGCAACGAACTCGTGGCGCGTGTCAACGAAGCGCAAGCAATCAATAAAGAATATGCGTCCCAAATTCCCGGCGTTTCGACCGTTAAAGTCGGTGTTAATTTTGAAGATACCGCGGTCGGGAGCGATCTCGACTATAACGATGCCGTCCTCTGCTTTCAGGGCTACTTTAAGGTCGATAAATTCAATGTCGTATCTGCCTTGAACCAGACCGTCGTCGCGACCACATCGAGCATCAGTGGTTGCAGCCATACCGTGGAGGTACTCGTTGTTCACGCAGATGGAACAGCCGCCGCGCCCATCGTCTATAACAGTCGGATGATGGGGCCGCTTAATTTGACCTTTAAAACAGGCGATCGCCTCGATGTCAGTCTTACGGCGATCGACGGCTGCGACATGGGTGTGAAGCGGAACATGGCCGATCCAAATTTTGCAAAAATCCAGATCGGCTTGTGTAACACCACAGGCCGTTAAAGATGGTTGAGGCGGCCACCATCGACCCGCAGCGAGACTCCTTGGATAAAACTCGAGTCGTTTGAGGCGAGAAAGGCGATTGCCGCAGCGACTTGTTCGTCGGTACCGACATCGACCTTCAAGACGACTTCCTTGCCAGACTTCACATTTGGATTAGTCCACAGCATGGGCGTGTCGATCGCTCCAGGGAGTATGGCATTGACCCGAATTCCCTTGTCTTTGCCTTCAATGGCTGATGATCGAGTGAGAGAGAGCAGCGCTGACTTTGCAGCAGCATAGGCAGCGACCAGTGGAGTTGTTTCAATAGCGTGAATGCTCGATACATTGACGATCACCCCACCGCTAGGCATCCCTCTAAAAGCTTCGCGCGTCATCAAGAATGCGCCTAAGAGATCGACCGAAAGGACCCTGTTCCAATCTTCTATGCTGTGATCTTCCAGCGCCTTGAAAATCATGAGGCCCGCGTTGTTGACGATAATATCGACTTTAGCGAAGCGCTGCAGAGTCCCTTGAAACGTGGCCGAAACATCTGATTCCTGCGACACGTCGCAGGTACTTCCCCACACGCGACCTTTACTCTTTCCTGCTTCTTCCACGGCCTGCACGGCGGTCGCTAACTTGCTCGTATCCCGATCGGCAATCACCACGGTAGCACCTTCCGAGGCGAAGCGCTTGGCGGTCGCTAGTCCGATCCCACTCGCAGCTCCTGTGACGATCGCCACGCTGTTTTCAAATCGATGTTCCATGGGGGCATCCTTTTTAATGCTCGGCGTTGGATGGGGCTGTAGGGCGCAAATCTGGAAAGAGCCAGGGCGATTCTCGAACCATCAAACCCGGCGGTATAATGGGGACACGTAGGCACATACTCTGGGTGGGAAGCACAGCTCGCCAATCTTTGATCAGCTGTTTATAGGCCGTTCCGACCGGACGAATGGTGCGGTCGAGATCAAATAACCCAAGGGGATTAACGCGCCCCTGATTTTCTCGCAGGGCCGTGTCCCAATCGACTTGATCGGTCAGTGAATACCAGGTGAAGCCGACCACCGGCACGCCCTTGTTTCGGATGTGGAGGACGTTTGACCATTGTTTCCAGAGCCAGTTCACGGCCTCATCGCCGCGTGGACCCTGCTCAAAATTAGTTTCTGTATGCATGACAGGAAGCAGATAACGCGTGTAGTACTGCATGGTAATCTCATCGTAGCCAAACACTTCACCGGCTGGACGGGTTAGGCCGTCGGGAGAGACCCTGTGCTCATTGGTGACGTAATAGTCGTTTCCCATGATGCAGCGTGCTTTGAGATGATGCTTCAGAAAGAAATGATATTCATCGCGGGTCAGGCCATGATCCATCAAGTATTCATACATTTCAGAACTCACGCGACGCCCGTAATTGAGATCGAGAGACAGAAAGCGCATCGAGTTCATGCACTCGGCCGGACCGATCGCATCTGGATTGTCGGCGTGATAATATTCTGAAGACTCGCTCTGCACAAAGATCGCGTGAGGCTGCACCTCGAGAATCGCGTGCATAGCGAGGACGTTAGCTTTGACGATGTGTTTAAGTGCAGTAACAAAGCCGAGATCACTTTTCAGCTGTTCATTCCACCAGCCGTATTGAGCGGAAAAAAGGGCGCAGATAAACATTTCGTTCATGGGCGTGTAGAGCTGGACCCAAGGGAAGCGAAGCGCAAAGTCCTTTGCATAGGTAGAGAAGAGTTCAGGCATATCGCCGTTCTGAAAATTCCCTAGCCAGTCCGGGAGACCAAAATGACAAAGATCGACAATCACGATCATATTGCGGCGTTTGAGATCATTGAACACAAGATCTGTGAATTCCCAATCATAGCGGTTTGGACCTAACCAAACCTTGTGGAGTGGGGGGCCGTATCGAAGCACCTTGATGCCTAATTCTTCGACGCAGTCAAAGTCCTTGGACCAATAATCGTAGTGTTTAGTCTTCTCCATTTCATCGACCCTATGCCGACCTCCACTGATGGTCGGATAGCTATTTTCGATGCCGGTCGCAAACATAAACTGAGAAAACATGCCGGAAATCCTCCTGTTCGCCTTCATGATGAGGGCTCAAAGCCCTATCTGCTCAGCGCTTCGTTGGAGGAGTATAGCTTAGGCCCTCAGACTATTAAGACTCGGGAAACTAATCAGAAACCCTTATCGTAAGGCTCACCGCGCAAACGAGCGATCTGCAGCAGGTCTGAGTATTTGACGCTCTCACTCTTTGTGTAAATTTTGCGCGACATTTAGAGTCAATTTCGCCGATGATAGAAGAAACAGTTTTCACGAGGGATAGATCATGGTCATCTGCGATCTAGCGTTTGAGTACGCATCGATAGGGATGGCACTACTGACGGCTGAAGGGCAGGTGATTCAAATGAACCCCGCGCTGTGCGCGCTGTGCGGCTACACCATGGATCAGTTTGAGTCCCGGCCTTTCTTTAGTCTTCTAACCCCCGAGGCACAGACGGAGAATCTCCTGCAGTTTACTCAGATCTGTGTCGAGAAGGTCACGCCCTATCAACTTCAGAGTCGCATCATCAAAGCAAATGGCTGTGATTTAGACGTCAACATTCGTGTCTGTCCCTATAAAGGCAGCTCGCAAGTCGATCTATATCTTCTGCAGATCGAAGACATCAGTGATCGCGTGCGCGCAGAGGTTAAAAAGAAGCATTTTGAACACAGTATAAGTCAGCGCCTCAGTCTTGCCGTCTCAGGAGCGGGGTTTGGTATTTGGGAATCGGCTTTGGGGTCTGATCGCATCATCTGGGACGCTAAGATGTATGAGATCTATGGAATGAATCCTGAGGATTTCGATGGCTCTGTTCGAGCCTGGCGCAAGCTCCTTCATCCTGACGATCTCAATCTAGTCGATGAAAGATTTTTAGCATTAACGCAGGGCAAAGTGATCGAACTCTTTGAGTTCCGCTTCCTGCGCCCTTCGGATGGAGAGCTCCGCTATATCGAGGGTAACGGCATTTTAGAGCTCGATCCCGAGGGCAGACCCCATCGGCTGGTGGGAATGAATCGCGACGTCACCGAAAGGCGACGTGCGGAATCAGCCTTGCTCAAGGCCAAGCGAGACGCTGAAGACGCCAATCAGGCGAAAACCGTCTTTCTCGCCAATATGAGCCACGAGATCCGCACACCGCTAGCTATTATTGTCGGATACAGCGAACTTCTTGGGAAGAATATACCCTTTAACCCGCAAACCTCGCGATGGATTGGGACGATCAAGAGGACGAGCCTTCAGCTCGAACTACTGGTCAACGATATTCTCGATATTTCAAAGGTCGAGGCTGGAAGGATTGATGTTGATCGCCGAGACCTATCTCTCCGCCAACTGATCTTCGAAGTCGAAGCTCTGATGCAGCTGAAAGCAGCGGAAAAAGGCATCCTTCTGCAATTCAAAACGGAAGGTGTCTTGCCGCGTACGATTGAAAGTGATGCGCCGCGGCTCAAACAAATTTTGATCAATATTATCGGTAATGCAATCAAATTTACGCAGCAAGGCGGCGTGATCGTCACGCTTAAACTGGTTCCGGGTGATCAGGATGAACTTTGCTTGGCCTTTGTCGTCGAAGACTCTGGTTTGGGGATAGGTCCGGAGGCAGCCACCAAGCTTTTTGTGCCCTTTACTCAAGCAGACGGTTCGATCACGCGGAAGTATGGGGGGACGGGACTCGGTCTCTCCCTTTCGCGGCGGCTGGCTCAGCTTCTCGGCGGTAATGTGGTCCTCACCCGAAGTTCTCCAGCGCGGGGTAGCGTCTTTACGGTTACGATTCATCCCGGAGCACTTAAAGCGTCTGACTTAGTTGAAAACCTCGAGACTTATCAAATGCCTCCGGCTCATATGGTTTTTGACCGTGCGTTCAGTCCTGGACTTTCAGGTTTTCGCATCCTCGTCGTCGACGATGCTCCTGATCTGTTGGCTCTGGTGAGTTTTATCCTCGAAACGGAAGGGGCCCTGGTCAGTCGAGCAAAGAACGGCGTGGAAGCTTTGAATTTTGCGACCGATGGGTCTTTTGATCTCATTTTGATGGATTTGCAGATGCCAGTCTTGGACGGTTATGCGGCGATGAGCATGCTGCGGTCCCGAGGTTGCCAGGTACCTATTTTTGCGCTGACAGCGCATGCGATGGAAAAGGATAAAGAAAGCTGTCTGGAAGCTGGATTTCAAGCCTATCTCACGAAACCTCTGAACACCGAAAAATTATTACTCACCATTTTGGAGTTCATTGGTAAACCGCTGGCCCAAAAAAAGGGCTCCCCGCCGAGCTCAGATCGAGCTCAGACGCTGGGAGCATAGATGCTATCGATTAGGGTGCGGACGGTGCAGCCGTTTCCGTAGCAGGAGTTGGTGCGGCTTCAGCTGCGGGAGCAGTGTCAGAACTAGGAGCGACTGCAGCAGGCGCTTCTTCCTTTTGAGCAGGGGCAGGGCTCGCATCCTGACTCGCGACAGGAGCGGCTTCTACGACTGGATCTTGCGCATGATCAGGCTTGGTTTCTGAAGTGAAAAGCTGAGAAACCCAGAGGCCATCCGAAGTTTTCAACCAGCTTCCTTTGACTTCACCGCTTAAAGTGATAGCCTCACCAAATTTAGCTTTCCGCGCGACGGGGTGACCCTTACCAGGACCCTGCCGTAAGTTGACCAAACTTGCGGTTGGATACACCTTTTTCTCAGTGGTCGCTGCTGGTGCAGAGAGGGGCGCTTCTACTTCAGCGTTTGCAGCGCTGCCTTCGCCCTTGGCTGCGATGGCGGTATCGGCGGCGGCTGGTGTGACCGGCGCTTCAGGAGCAGCTTTTATTTCACTTGTCGGGCCGGCTTCGCCCGGAGAAGCGGCAATTTCTGGACTAGCTGATTCGGCTTTTTTCTCATCTCCATCGGTTGAGGAACAGGCAGCGGACAAACTGAGAATCAAACCCATTAACACGAGAGACTTCGACTTCAACACCATCAAAACACCTCACAAAATTTGGTGCAAACCGGGCGGCTGCACCTGTCACTTTTTTTGACACCTGAACGGTGTCCATGCAGTCGACCCCCCTGATAATGCGAGGGTCTCAGCACGCAAGCGAACGAAGCAGCAAGATTTTGGCCAGGTTCGGCTTATTAATTTCCTTAAATCGGATCAGGCCTCGAGAGGGTCGCGATCGACTGCTCTTAATGGCGACCTAAGGAAGCGAAAAAAGGTTTTTTATAACAGATAGATGGAGGGACTTTATCGCAAGCCTCAATATGGCTCGCATGCTGATCCGATGACTCGGTGGGGCACTAAGCCCTCATAGAGAGGTATGTATGCAACAAAAGATTTTTCTACTGCTTTTGATGATGATTGGATTTGCACAGGCAGGGCCTGCCGCTGCGCAGGCGATTCACTTCACGATACAGGTCGATTCTGATGACGACGACGAAGATTTGCAATGGCTGCAGGATATAGCCTCGGTTACCTACGACGATGATCCGGTTTCTGTTCCCCTTAATTTTTCAAAAGTCACAGTGACGACAACTTCCAAGAAGCGGCAATTTAGAGGAGAGGTGACGATTGATGCCGCGAATGTAACTCCCGGCAGCGTGGCTTCCCAATGGATTTTGACTTTTGAAATATATGATAGTCACATACTTGCTCACAAAAACCCTAAGTTCGTTGGATTTCAATTGGCTTCCACTCCTCCAGCGCCAGCACCATCGGGCGAAAAACACACGACGCATACCAACGTGGGCGTGTTTCACATCGTGGCCGACAAGTGCTATTGTCAGAGTCGAGGCGCGAGCTGTACGATCGATGTCGATTACAAGTACAGCATTTACGACAAGGCGACGGGCGAAAAGCTTTGGGGCGAAGAAAAAATGGAAACTGTGACCAACAAGACCTGCACGCACATGGCAGTTCTTGGAACCCAGGTTCCTATCCCCGACAAGATCTTTACCCGCGATCCTGAAAGTCTCGAAATTCGATTGGTTAGTTCGTCTCATGATCAACGGGTTCCCTTCTATCTCTTAAATCTTCTCGGAGGCACAGTTGGACCTGCCGGACCCGCCGGGCCTCAAGGTACTCCTGGAGTCGCGGGGCCCGCCGGCCCTCAAGGTCTCAAAGGCGACGCCGGAGCTCGAGGCACAGCCGGACCTGCCGGTCCCACTGGACTTCCTGGACCAAAAGGAGATCAAGGTCTCAAAGGTGATACGGGCGCCATCGGTCTACCTGGGCCGCGCGGTGAGGCAGGACCTCAGGGCCCAGCTGGTGCCAATGGACCGCGAGGGGAAACGGGAGCGGCAGGACCACAAGGTCCGAAGGGAGATATCGGTCCAAAAGGTGAAGTAGGATCTCAGGGGCTCACGGGTCCTGCCGGTCCGAAAGGAGACGCCGGAGCTCCGGGAGTGGCAGGCCCTCAAGGTCCGGCTGGACCTGCGGGAGAACGCGGTATCAGTGGAGCAAACGGTGCGCCTGGTCCCGTGGGACCTAAAGGTGACGTCGGTCCCCAAGGTGCAACCGGACCTGCCGGTCCCCGTGGTGAAACGGGTGCCATAGGACCAAGCGGACCTAAAGGTGACATCGGACCTGCTGGTGCGATAGGCCTCACCGGGCCTAAAGGTGAGCCTGGAGTGGCAGGACCAATGGGTCCAAAAGGTGAGACGGGCGCAGCCGGCGCAGCGGGTGCGCGCGGTTTGAAAGGTGACACCGGAGTGGCTGGACCAACAGGGCCAAAAGGCGAAACCGGAGCAACAGGTCTCACGGGTCCCGCGGGTCCTCAGGGACCTGAAGGCGCGCGCGGTCCACGCGGTGAAACGGGTGCTATCGGCCCCGCAGGACCACAGGGTCCCGCTGGTCCTCAAGGACCTGAAGGTCCACGCGGCCCACGCGGCGAGTCTGGAATCTAAGGTGATGGAAGGCGGCCGCTGACCCTTTGGATGCTGTTCACGCAGCCGCCTTCCTCTCAGCTAAAATCTCTGCTCTCTTCCTCAGCGGCGGGAGCAGATTTTTTTTGATTCTTACTGACATCGTCGAACGAAAAAGGAATTTTGTTCATGAAGTCTTTCTGGATGGTCTTCATTTTTCTAGTGACTTGCGGTCAACTGACGAATGGATGTCTTACTCCTGCACCTGAACTCGCTGGGCAGAGTCGCACCTGGCAGATGTCACGCTTGCCCCCAGAGTTAGGTCCCCTCGCCCATGCCTCTTGCTATGCGAACGATCAACGTCTGATTGTTTGGGGTGGCACGCGCGACGATCAAGATGAGATTTGGAACAATCGTCTTGGAATCTATGAGAAGGGAAAGTGGACTGTCTTCGATGAAAGCGCCGGCCCCCGTCCACGCGTGGAGGCCTCTGCCACGGGATTCAATGATCAGTTTTTTATCGTCGGTGGTGTCAGTCCCCAAGGAGAAGTTCTCTCCGATAGCTTCATGTTCCAGGTCGATCGGCATCGCTGGCAAGGTCTCGGCTCCCCGCTGGACAAGGCTCCGCGGCGGCGTGCGAGCTTAATAGGGCATGAGAAGCGCGTGTGGCTCTACGGTGGAAGGCAAGGAAATAGGGAAGAAGCCTTGAATGGCATCGATCTCTCGAATTTGACCTGGTTTCAACTGCCCCTCAAACGAACCATCCCCTCGCGAATGGGACATAGCGCTCTCGCGATCGAGGGTAAGTTGATGATTTGGGGTGGTTGGGAGCCGCTGGATTCTGCAGGCCGCAGCAAAAAGTTGAAAAGCGATGGATATTGGATCGATCTTTCTACAGGCGAGGTCAAAGAGATTCCAGCACCTCCAGTGGAAGTCCTATCGCCAAGAGCCAACATGCACACCCATGAGTTCGCCGGCGAGGTTTATATCTGGGGAGGGGCGAGTGAGGACAAGCGAGCCAACAGGGGCGCGGTCTATAGGATCAGCGATCAGAGTTGGACTCCCTTGCCACCCATCCCCGACGCTCGCTTTGAAGATCTTTCTCATCCGCAAATGACCTGGATTGAAGGGCAAGGGTTTTTGTTGAGTGGGGGACGCTTTGCCGACGGAAGCTTTAACCAGGTGGTCTATCTTTTGTCGAGCGAGCACAAGCAATGGCAGGCTCTACCCTGGCTAGAGTTTCCATTGGGTCGCATCGCTCATTGCTTTGTTTTTCAAGCTCCCGATCGGGTGCATGTCGTAGGAGGCCTCGGCGAAGATAGAGGAGGACACTTGGTTCAGTTCGATGAAATCTGGACACTTTCCCTGATTGATCCCTAAGTATTTTATCTCCGCCATCGGCATGCGATGACGGAGAAAGACTAAAGGTGCTCAATGCGCCGCAGATTGGTCTCTTTTCGTCGAGGTCGCTTTGGCCTTCAAAGAAGCTTTGTAGATCTCTTCGATAGCTTTAAATTCGCCCTTGAACTGCGGTGTTTCGCGCTTCCACATGAAGTCCGGACGCTCGTCAGAAATCCATGCGCCGCCGATGATGCCATCGTGAGAATCGAGCTCCAAGCGATACTGATATACCTTTTCCGCTAAGGCCTCGGGAGCTTCACCGGGATCCCACTGCTGGGTGACTTCCTGGATATACTTCATCGTCGTCTCGACCGTGATCTCCTTGACGGTTCCGGGCGCCGCTCCCGGACTAGCTTTTTGCGATTCTTCGAGGACCTTTGTTTCATAGGCGAAGACCGGTTGATTCCAAACTTCTTGATCGCGCGTGACGTCGACGACGAAACCTTGATTGCGACGGCCAATCTCATTGGCGATGACCATGTGAAAAGAGCCGGCATTGGTGTCGATGCAGGGCGCATCGTTTATGCGACGATCATAATCTTCCTGGGTGAGCGTGCCAGCATCGAGCTCGGTTTTGAGTCCTGCGAAATCTTCTTCGCAGCGTTGACCGAGCATGACGGCTTTTGGGCTTTTAACACTATGAAGGAAATAGACGAGCAGTGCTTTGACGTCGCTGCTGCCAAACTCGATCTCCAATCCTTTTTTGCTTTTCAAGGTCACAGCACCTGGCTCTTCAAAGGCGAGCGTTGCGGGAGCCCAGGCGTGGCAGAGACCTTCCCAACTTGGAATCGTATAGGAACTGTCATAGCTGGGACTGCTAGCGACGGTCCGCAACACCCGGGTGCGATCGCGTTCGGCCACTGTATAAGGGAAATCGGTTTTACCGAGAAAGAGATCGAATTTTTCCAGAGGGGAAAGCTTCGCTGTGTCGGCTGTCTTTATCTTATCCGCGTCTTCAAGTGGATAAGAATAGAGAAGCTCTTCATCTTTGATCGACCAATCATTCCAGCGATAGGTGAGACCGCCTTTAGCCGTCGGCCAGTAGTGATCAGACCAAGGCACCGTCTTGAGTTCGGCTTTCAAAGGAAGTTCGTTCCAACGATTGAGGTAGGAACCTTTAAAGGGCGTACCACCCTTTTCCATGATCGCGGGACTATTCAGGTCATCCCAGACCGCTTTGGTCTCCGACGAGGATGAGTGGGGACCGCAGGCTTGGACGAGAGAAACGAGAACGATGGAAAAAAACACTGAGTTATTCATATCTTACCTTTTGATGTCAAATAGGCATAGGCGTTTGTGTGAGCCATAATAGCCTTAGGCGTCAAAAAAGCAAGCGTGCATTGAGCTCAGCGCCTGGTAGACAGCACGTTTGTGCTTACATCGTAAGGCGGCGTGGGTGCTGCAAAAGAAGAGTTAAAAGACGGAGATGATATCCCAGACAAGCCCAGGTCGTTCGACGACTTCCACGCGATCGCCAGCTCGTCGATTCATCAGTTCTTCACCGAGCAAAGAATCGGGTGAGATCACTTGGATGAGTGTACCGTCCAGTGGCACACTGATGCCGGCTCCAACCAGCGAGATCAGATAGTGCCCGGTTTTGGCTTGAGCGCCCCGCACTTCGACCAGAGCCCCGAGATCGATCGGCTCGTCCTGGGCAAAATCGCGAAAGCTGGTACGACTCAAGAGAGCGACCTGCGACTGGAGCAGGCGGGCTCTCTCAAATTGCGAGCCCGCTAGGTAAGAGAGCTCGAGACCATGGGTATCGTACTTGCTTTTGGCCAAAGCTTCTTCGTGAGTCGCACCTTCGCGCGCTGTTTCTGCCGCGAGTAAGGTATGATTCAGTTCTTCCCGTAAATGGGCAAGCAGGGCCTGGTGCAGCAAAGGTTTGTTGAACTGCAAAAAAATCTCCTCTATGGGCTCAGTTGCGCCCCGTCCTCGAAGGCATGCTCTGCGGGTGTCAGTCCATGGCTGAGTGATAATGGGAGCATATCGTCCAGGCATCGTTCAATTCTCTGCAAAGCATCTTCCAGTTCAGAGGAAGTAATGCTTAAAGGCGGAACGAAATACATGGTGTTGCCGAGGGGGCGCAAAAGGAGACCATGACGGCGCGCTATAGCCGGCATAGCCTCAGCTGCGGGGCTAAAGTAACTGCCGAAGCCTGTTCCCGCAATTTCCCAGGCCATGACTCCACCCAGAGTGCGGCCATTTTCAATCCGATCATCTTGCGACTCGAGCCATTGCATAAAGCGATCTTCGATCTGCAATGCGCGATCGAACAGATTCTGTTTCTTATAGACCTTGAGAGTTGCCAGAGCCGCGGCGCAGCCGATCGGATTGCCGCTGAAAGTGTGGCCATGGAGCAAGGCTTTCTGCCTATCGTCGTCTTCAAATTGCGCAAAAATATCTTCTCGGCAGAGAGTGGCCGCCAAGGGGAGGTTGCCGCCGGTCAGGCCTTTGGCAATACAGACGATATCGGGCTCAAGACCGGCTCTCAGGAAGGCAAAGGGGGCGCCGGCTCGGCCCATGCCGGTGAAGACTTCATCGAGAATAAGCGGTACACCATGCAAGCGGCAAAGGCGGCCGAGATGCTGAAGCCAGCTGAGTTCCTGGATATTCATGCCTGAGGCACCTTGGAGCCAGGGTTCGATGAGGACTCCGGCCAGATTTTGGTGATGACGCGCAAAGATTGCATCGAGCGCGTCCAAACCTTGGGCCAAGGACGCAGGTCCATCAGGGCAAAGACGCGAGCGATGCGCGGTGACAGGAGTTGCTTCAACCCCGGCGAGCAAACCGCCGCGCTGATGCCCATGCAGACCATCGTGTTCAGCCAAGGCCATCGCACCGAAGGTATCGCCGTGATAGGCGCCTTTGAAATGCAAAAATAGATGACGATCGGCGACGCCCTTATTCTTCCAGCCCTGAGAAGCCATTTTCAACGCGACTTCAACGGCACAGGATCCATTGTCTGAATAAAAGACGCGCTGGAGGTGGCCCTCGGTCAAGTCAATGAGCTTTTCGGCTAACTCAACTGCAGGGCGATGGGTCGCGCCTGCAAAAATACAATGATCCAATCGAGATTGCTGACGCCTGATCGCAGCTCCAATTTCCGGATGACCGTGACCGATCGAACAGGTCCACCAAGAAGAAGTCCCATCGATCAGCTCGTCGCCCTCTTCGGTATAGAGGTGGATGCCTTTGGCTCGAACGATAGGCGCGGGAGCAGGAGCGGTCTTATGCTGGGTATAGGGATGCCAGAGAACCTTTTTATCCGTCTCGATCCAGGTGGCTTCGTCGATTTCTTCGGAAGCTTCTTTAAGAAATTTCCACAGCCCATCGGTGGCTGCCATCCATTGAGTCGATTGGGATTCAAAGTTGATTTCAGGAAAACTTGTAAAGCGGTGATGAGGCATCATCCTTTGAAGAGATTGGAGGTTCGCCTGATCGTGCGGACCGTTGAGGATGACGCCGAGCACAGGGATATCATGGGCATCGAGAGTCTCGAGACTCAGGACGGTGTGATTGATCGTCCCGAGTCGCGTGCTCGAAACGAGTACGACCGGCAAGCGCGTCGCGATCATAAATCCAAGCCACGTTTCGTTGTCCTCGTTGAGCGGCGTGGCCAATCCACCAGCTCCTTCGACCAGTAAAGGTCCCGCACTATGCTGACGAAATCGTTGCATGAGAGTCGCGACATAAGGTGGATCTGCCTTGTCGGCGACGGCGGCTTGGTCGGGAGAGGCCGGCTTGCTATAAGAAAAACTGGGCAAAGGGCACAGTAATGGTCGACTGAGAACGGCTTCGATACTGTGGCGATCGATATCAACGCCTCCCGTCTGCACAGGTTTCCAGTACTGCAGCTGATGACCATGACGGGCAGCCGCGTCCAGTAAGGCCGCGCTGATGATGGTCTTGCCTACATCGGTCCCGGTCGCAGTCACGAAAAGGTTAGGAAAGTGCATAGCGAAGCTCCTTGAAGGTCAACAGAATCGAGTCGACGGCGGCCTCGTCGAGGCCAGCATGCAGCGAGAGTCGCAGGCGGCAGCTCGCCTCTGGGACTGTTGGGGGTCGAATGGCCCGAACGAGGATTCCGCGCTGTCGCATCCATTCTTCTGCATGCAAGGCGCGTGCCTCATCCCCTGTTATCAACGGAATGATATGAGACGATGATGGACCAATATCAAAATCGAGTTTGGATAGTTCGCTCCGCATACGTGCGGCTTGAGATCGCAGAGTCTGACGTCGCGTTTCAAGAGTCGGCACATAGGCGATCGCTTCTCCCAGGGCGGCGGCAAGCCAGGGCGAGGCGCCCGTACTGAAAATGAAGCTCCTCGCGGTATTGATCAAATAGTCCCGCAGCCACCTAGGTCCTGCGATAAAAGCCCCTGCAGCGGCCATGGCTTTGCCGCAAGGGTTGACGCTGATCATCGCATCGCCTGGAAATCCACAGGCCGCCGCGAAACCTGCGCCTCGGGGACCGTAGAGACCAAGACTATGGGCCTCATCGACGACGAGGAGCGCTTGGTAGCGGCAACAGAGAGTCCGGAGTTCATCGAGAGGGCAAAAATCACCGTCCATACTGAAGAGGGCTTCGGTCACGATGAGCTTGAGGGGAGCTTCGGATCGCCGCAGGCTCTCTTCGAGAAACTGCCAATCATTGTGAGGGAAGATCACTTTTTGCTGCGGTTGCAGACGCGCGAGGCGTAGTCCGTCGATCAAACTGGCGTGATTCAGCGCATCTGAGAAAAATACCGCCCCTGAGTGAGCTAGGGCTGCCATCAGAGCTTCGTTAGCCGCGTAGCCCGACGAGAAATAGAGGGCCGACTCCGCGCCTTTCCATGTGGCAAAGGCCCGTTCAACCTCAGCATAGATAGAATGCTCGCCACCTAACAATCGACTCGCCCCCGCGCCTACGGGCCAGGCCGCCGCGGCCTCTCGGGCGCGCGCTTGAAAGATCGGATCGTGCCTGAGACCGAGGTAGTCGTTGTGGGTAAGATCAATCGCTCCAGACTGCGGCTCGAGGGTCCGCAGCGAGCGCCATCGGCCTTGCTCTCGAATCAAATCGAGGCGCGGCTGGATGAGTTGTCGCAGCTTTTCAAGACCGGCATAATCGCTCATAAGCCACCCTCAATGCGAGCGTAGGCATTCACCACGGTCACTGTTAGCAGTCGAGACTTTAGTCGTTTGGTCCTGGACCGGCACGGCTTTTAATCCGAGTCGCTTGAAGAGGAGTTGGTCTTTGTCATCGCCAGGATTCGGTGTCGTGAGGAGTTTATCACCGGTGAAAATTGAGCTCGCACCAGCCAGAAAGCAAAGGGCCTGCGCTTCGTCTGACATTTGTGTGCGTCCCGCCGAGAGCCTTACCCGGCTTTGCGGCATAATCAAGCATGCTGTCGCAATCGTCCGCACCATTTCAAAGATGTCGAGATCGTCTTCCTTGGCGAGAGGAGTGCCTTCAACTCTGACGAGAAGATTGATAGGGACTGATTCGGGGTGAGGATCGAGCTGGTGCAGTTGCCGCAGGAGGCCAATGCGATCTTCTTTGCCTTCGCCCATTCCCACTATTCCACCACAGCAGACTGTCATGCCTGCTTCGCGGACGTGACGCAAGGTGTCCAGTCGGTCCTGATAGGTTCGGGTGCTCACGATCTGTTCGTAGTAGTCGGGCGAAGTGTCGAGATTGTGGTTGTAGGCATAGACGCCGGCTTCACGCAGCTGCACAGCTTGCTCGGCATCGAGCATTCCGAGCGTTGTGCAGACCTCGAGCCCCAGCTCGCGCACGGTGCGGACGGCTTCGAGAACGCGATCGAATTGAGGTCCTTTTTTGGGAGGACTTCTCCAGGCAGCTCCCATGCAAAATCGACTCGAACCCTGGTCCTTGGCTGTTTGCGCAGCTCGCGCAATCTCTTCAAGGGGGAGAAGGCCATGGGCCTCGACCGTGGTCTGGTAGTGCGCGCTTTGGGGGCAGTAACCGCAATTTTCCTTGCATCCACCCGTCTTGATCGAGAGGAGGGTACTCATCTGGATTTCATCTGCTGCGTAATACAAGCGATGAACGCTTTGAGCGGCGTGGATTAAAGTGGTGAGAGGCAGGTCGTAGATCGCCTGAATCTCTTCGTGACTCAGGTCATGCCTGATTTCGCCCCGCGTTAATTGATCTCGATCGAACATGTTGAGCCTCTCATCAACGGATCTGCCTTGAACTTCCTAAATAGAACAAAAGCTGCGCATTGGCGAGAGCATTTGGCCAATCCACAAAGCGCACTTCCATTGGCCACCGTAAAAGCTAGTAGGTATCCCGCGCGGGTTGTAATATTATAGAACGTAAATTCTGCATACAGGGAGTCTGTAGCTCATGCTCAGCTTTGCTTCGTTTCGAACTTACTTTTCAGCCCTGCTCATATTGACTTGTTTTTTAGCTCCGTCTCGTTTTGCTTTCGCTGAATCTGGAGCTGCAAATGTCCACGTATCATCGACTCCAGCCGCCGCTACGGGAGAAGTCGAAACTGAAGTCGCCGACATAGGTTCTCATTCCATGCTCTCTCAGGCGTGGCGCAGCGGTTTCGTCGTTTTCATCGTACTGCTCATCCTGATCGCTTTTTCTGTGATCAGTTGGGCCATTTTTTTCTGGAAGCTCTTTGTCGTCAGAAAGCACACTCTCACGTCGGATAGTTTCATCAAGAGCTTTTGGGAAAGTCGTTCTTTGAACGAATTGAACAGCCGTCTAGCGGATTATCCCTACAGTCCTGCCAAAGAAGTTTTTCGGACGGGCTATGCCGAACTAGTCAGGGGAAGCCAGCTCAAGGAACATACGAGCTCTCCCCAGATGGCCATCAATGCCGCCATTGAGAACCTGAACCGCGCGCTGATTAAAGCTAAGAGGATGGAGCGAAAGAAACTCGAATCCTATCTTCCCCTCCTGGCCATCATCGCTTCTTCGTCGCCGTTTATTGGTCTTTTCGGTACGGTCTGGGGTATCATGGGCTCATTCGAAGGTATCGCCCGGTCCGGGTCGGCGAGTCTCGCCGCGGTGGCGCCCGGTATCTCCGAAGCACTGATAGCCACGGCTTTTGGTCTCCTCGCAGCAATCCCTGCTGTCATTGGGTTTAACGCTGCCAACGCGCGTATCCGCACTCTGCTTGGTTCGCTCGATGGCTTCTGCTCGGACTTCCTCAATATCGTCGGACGTTATCTCGTCAGCGATCGCAAGGGTGCAGGCGCACCCAGTTCCCCGCTTTGAGGTGCTGCGATGGATTTTAAGACGACTTCGAACTCGGGCGACGAAGATGAAGACAGCGGGCAGATGGCCGATATCAATATCGTGCCCTTGGTCGACGTTATGCTCGTTCTCCTCATTATCTTCATGGTGACGGCACCTCTATCGATCGGTGGGATCAACGTCGATCTGCCGAGCAGCAAAGCGCGCAGTACAGGGATGGCGGAAAATCGCGTCGTGCTCTCAATCAACGTACGCGGCAATTACTACATCGAAAAAATGGAAGTCCTCGCGGCCAATCTCGATCAAAGGTTGCTTGAGATCTATCAGAATCGTGAGAAAAAAGAGCTCTATATTCGAGCCGATAAGGGTGTCGTGTACGGTCGTGTCGTCGATGCGATGAGTGCGGCTAAACTCGCCGGCGTAACAAAAATCAGCATGCTCACGCAGGCCCCGTCCAAACCGGACAAAGGATAAAGGTACATCCCTTGGGAGCAACAGCGCAGGTAGACTCAAACGAGGATCTGATGCGAGCAGATGCTCGTTATCTCCAAATCTTTATCGCCGTTTCGCTCGGTGCCCACCTGCTTGGTTTCATTCTGAGCTTCTTTAACTTTCTCTCCTTGCCGAAACCGGTAATGGAAGAATGGAGCATCGACACGGAAATGATCCCCGATGTGGAAGATGGAGGTTCAGAAAAGACGATCATTCCTCGCGCCCAAGTGGCAGAAGAAGTTGTCATTCCCGACAATCAGCTGCCGCAGCTGACCAAGACTTTCACGATTAAAGAGAAAGAAAAAGAAGAAGAAGGTATAGCGGAAGAAAAGAAAGATGATAAGGTCGAAACGGGTAAGGCCTTGACCAAAGAAACCGATAAAGATGGGCAGACAACTGTCAAGCCTGATGCAGCAGCCAAACTCAAAAAGTCCGAAGCCCTCGAAAGGCTCATTCGGGAAAAGTTGAAGGATAAGCAGAAGGAAAACTCGAGAGAGCTGAAGGCCGAGGATAACAGCGCGCTGGCAGCTATCAAAGATAATCTCAAAGAGGTTGGCCTGAGCAAAAATGCTGGAGGTCTAGCCGGTCTTGCGGATCAGAATCGATACAAAGGCTATCTGACAGGATTGATTCGCAGGAACTACGCTTTACCTAAGACCTACGAACTGCAAAATGCCAGTATCAATGCACGGCTCGCCATGGTTTTGAGTGTCCGCGGTGAATTAATGAAAGTCGAAGTGGATAAGAGCTCCGGCGATTCAGTGTTTGACGATTACTGCATGGCGAGCGTACAAAAATCTTCGCCTTTTAATCCTCCCCCCAAAGAGCTCGCGGGCGAGGTTATTTTGATTGAATGCAAGCCTTAATGAGGAGGTTCCGTGCGTAAATCTTTCCAAGTAGCCCTGTTGCTGGGCACTTTTACACTTCATACTTTTCCCTTGTTGCAAGCGGCCGAATCGGGCCCGCTTCTCATCAGCGTCGATAACCCGGCTTTTAGAAAGTTGGTGGTCGCCGTACCAAAGTTTCAAGTGGCAGGCGTCATCGCCAGCCCGCAAGGCAAAAAGCTGGCTGAGGAAGGCTCCCAAGAGCTGGTGCGCTTGCTCAACTTTTCTGGATTTTTCTCTACCCTGGCCGATGGTGCCTACGCCGGTGCCTGGGACAATTACGTGAAAGCGCGTAAGACCCATGAATCTACGCAATGGATCGTCGACCCCAATAGTATGAGCGGCGAAGAATTGGTCCAGTGGCGGGCGGTGGGAGCGGAGTCGCTGACCATGGGAGCCCTCAGTGAAGACGGGGCGAAGGGCCTGACACTTTCACTCAAGACCTATGATATCAATCGCGGTAAGGAAATTCTGGCCAAGCAGTTCACCCGAATCACGGATTATAAGGCGACCTTGCGGCAATATGCCGACTTTATGCTTCAAGCCTATACGGGTAAGTCGGGCATCTTTAACTCTAAGATCACTTTCGTCGGGCGCCGCTCAAAAGCAGCAAGCAAGCAGGTGTTCATCGCTGATTTCGATGGATCAAACCTCACCCAGGTGACCGATGGGAATACGCCCCATATCTCTCCGAATTGGAGCGCTGACGGCCGCTATCTCGTTTACACCTCTTTTGAAGCTGGCAATCCCGAAGTATTTTCCTACGATACCCAAACGCGCATCAAAAAAAGGCTGACGACGTCG
>CANJJY010000001.1 GCA_947474445.1 Oligoflexaceae bacterium | reverse complement strand
CGTTTTTTTGAAAAGCGTCGGGAGTTCCAAAATAATCGACCATGACGGAGTGATCGATCACGAGGTCGACCGGTGCCAGAGGGTTGATTTTTTGCGCATCTCCACCGAGATCTTTCATGGCCTGCCGCATGGCCGCTAGATCAACAACGGCTGGTACGCCGGTGAAATCTTGCATCAGAACGCGCGCTGGATGAAAAGCGATCTCATGCGTAGAGGTTTTCTTTTCGACCCAAGTTTGAATCGCTTTGATATCTTCTTTTGTGACGATGCTACCGTCTTCGTGCCGCAAAAGGTTTTCAAGTAGAACTTTGAGCGTCACAGGAAGACGGCTGATGTCGCCGACTCCATTCTTGGCGGCATCTGGGAGACTGTGATAGAGGTAGGTAACTCCATCCACAGCTAAAGTCTTATGTGATAGGAACGAATCGAGTCTTTTTTGCGCCATGGAAACCTCGCAGAAGTGAGTCAATCGTGAGGGGGGAGCATACTCCGAATCCCCTGTATTTGCATCTGTTTGTTGCTGAATCCTCGAAGGGCTGTCCTCTGGGTGGCAGGTCGGGTGCAAATGTCCAGGGGTCGGAAAATGGAGCACTTCTATAGGGCAAGCCACGGTCCTAGAACGCTACTTGGACGGAGAGCTTTTAATCAGGGCTGAAACGATTGACTGCTTGCATCGCGAAGCTGGATGGACAATCTAATGCTAAGCCTAAGTAGGCGTGGGCATGTATTTAAATACGGGAGAGCGTGTGGAGAGCGAGATCAGCCTCGTCATTCCGATCTTGTCTGGCGACAGGGAATGGGAGCAGCTTCTGCCCCTCATTCTAGGTCGTGACGCGGTGAAAGAAATTTGGCTTTCCGTTCAGGACGGGGATCCCTATACCGACAAGTATAGGCAGGTCGAACGACTCTATGCGCAGGTCCATGTCATCGAAGGTTCCCCGGGGCGAGGTCTTCAAATCAATCGAGCGATAGCTGCAGCGACAAGTTCTTGGATTTGGGTCTTGCACGCTGATACTCGCTTCAACGAGAAAATCTGGCCGTTTTTGACTGCCGCGCAGAGCCGTTCACCTGACGCTCTGCATTATTGTGATTTGGCCTTTGAAAGTTCTCAACCTCTCATGAAGCTCAATGCCTACGGTGCGAGATGGCGGTCTCAGATCTTTGGTATGCCCTTCGGCGATCAGGGATTTTTCTTCCGGAAAATTTGGTGGACTTATCTAGGAGGCTTTTCCGAGACAGCATGCTACGGAGAGGATCACTTGTTCGCCTGGAGCTGGCGGCAGGCAGGTCTCCAATTGCAGCGGATACCGTGTCCTCTTTTTACCAGTTCGCGGAAATATCAGCGAGACGGGTGGCTGTCGACTACTTCGCGGCACATTTATCTGACCTGGCTTCAAGCCGCCCCAGAATGGCTAAAGCTCTTCCGGGGTCAGGCTGCGCGAAAAAAGCAGCGTGCAACTCCTGTTAAATAGTTCTCCTGAAGGGAAAGAGACTCAAATGCTTCGTACAGCGGCTGCTGTTTTTGTCAAATCTCCAGGCCTTTCTCCCGTAAAAACCCGGCTTGCCGCCCGGCTGGGGGCTGAAGCGGCCACCCAGTTCTACTTGCTTTCCTGTGCGGCCGTAGAAGAAGTCTTGCAGGAGACCGTGTATCTGGATCTTGCATTTTGGGCCTTGGCTGAAGCTGAAGCGGAGGAATTGCCTTGGTGGAAAAACCTGCCAAGAGTTGGACAAGGTGATGGATCTCTGGGTGAACGCCTCCATCACGTCTATTCCTCTCTAGCTCGATCCGGACAAGCAGTCCTTCTGCTTGGCGCGGATGCCCCACAAATTTCTCCGGACCTTCTGAACGAGGCGGTTCGCCGTCTGCAGTCGGGTGACTTTGTTATCGGTCCGGCCCTCGATGGAGGATTTTACTTGTTTGGTGGGTCTAAGCCCATTCCCAGCCATATTTGGACAGAAGTTCGCTACAGCGAAGCAGATACCTGTGAGCAGTTATGTTCCCGCTTGAAAGCATATGATGATCCAGGAGTGAGCTTCTTACCTCCTCTGCGCGATGTCGACGAATGGGAGGACTTACTTTCCTTGAAAGATGGCTGGCGACACAATCCCCCCCCCTTACCGGCTCAGAGACGGCTCCAAGAATGGTGCGAAAGCGTCCTAAGGTAAAAAATGCAAAGTGAAAACTTAAGCATGCCTGAATTGCCTGGCTCAAGAACTGACTCTTTGGTATACCCCGCGAGGGGAGGTGAGCAGCGTGTTTGAACTCGATGAAGAAGGCGAACGACGAGAACGTCAGAAAGCCAAAGAGATTAAAAAGTCTCGGTGGTGGCAAAATCTGATTCAAAAGACTCAATGTTACTATTGTGATGCGCCAATTATGCGCGAAGAAGTCACGATGGATCACGTCGTACCCATCAGCCGTGGAGGGCGAAGCACCGCTGGCAATCTCGTACCAGCCTGCAAGAACTGCAATCTATTGAAACGGAGCTATACCGCAGTAGAATGGGAAGGCTATAAGTCGGGACTTAAGAACGACGACCCACACAAAATAGACTCCTAAACACCACGGCACTGCTTCATAAAATAGGCAAAAAAGGCGAGAAAAACGATGAGCTGGATGTAGTGATACCAGCGAATTGCCGACCCATTCACTGATTTATCCGGCCCTTTGCTGCTGCGGGTCAGCTTTTTGCCTTTTTGAACATGCGAACGCTGCTGCATGCGCTGACGTTCGCTTGCAAGGTCGATTAAATTGTTCTTGGACTTCTGCTTGTTATCAGCCATAAAGGCGCCTAGTGCTTAGAATTCTGCTGCTCACTCTGAGCCGTCTGTATAATAATGCAAAGCTTGTCCCAGGTATAGCCAAACTGGGATCTGGATTTGGGAAGGAGACGTTCTGTGCCAGCCTCATCGGTCAAATCATGCCTTGTGGTGATACCAACATATAATGAAGCACAGAACATCGTGCCTATCATCCGAGACATCTGGGCTCATGTTCCCCACGTGCACATTCTGGTGGTTGATGACAATAGCCAGGATGGAACGGCACAGCTCGTCCGTGAGATGCAGATCGAACATACAACTCAACTCCACTTGATGGAAAGATCTGGAAAACTCGGGCTGGGCACCGCTTACATCGCGGGATTTACCTGGGCTTTAGAGGAGGGGTATCTAGCTCTGGTCGAGATCGATGCCGATTTTTCCCATCCTCCCAGTGAATTGCCGCATATGTTGGCCAAGCTCAATGTTGCGCCGGTCGTCATAGGCAGCCGCTATGTTGAAGGGGGGGGCACCGAAAATTGGCATCCCCTTAGAAAGCTTATTTCACTGGCAGGAAGCTTCTATGCACGCACGATCCTCGGCATGAAAGTGCGAGATCTGACCGGTGGATACAATGTATGGCGAGCCGAAGTTCTGCGGTCGATCGGTTTGGAAAGTGTGCGAAGCGAGGGGTATTCGTTTCAGATCGAATTGAAATTTCGTGCGGGGCGCGCTGGCTACCGTCTGCTCGAGCACCCGATCTTGTTTTCAGAGAGACGTGAAGGTCAATCGAAAATGTCGGGCCGCATTGTCCTCGAGGCCTTCTATCGCGTATGGGGACTCCGCTGGCAACAGCGTCGCGGCAAAGCGCGCGGGCATCGGCAGGAATCTGAAGACAAGGAAGCGGAGACGCTTCAGCGACACCTGGCTGAGAGAAGTTCTCCCATCTAATTTGCATGAACTCACATTGACTTTTTAATGATGAGGCGCTGCCTCAGGCTCATGATGGTCACTTTTCTTGATTGATTCTGCAGAGATTTCTTCTTCGTCAGCGGGTGCTTTTGGGGCCGCATGCTCTTTGCCGTGCTGAACTTCGGCAGAGGCAGGTTCCTCGGCAGCATGCGGTTCGTGATGTCCGTCTTCGCTTTCATGCTGGGCGGCTTCTTCGTGCCCCGATTCAGAATGAGCTGCACCTTCATCACTGTGCTTGCCTGGATTGAGCATGAAGACCATGGCGACCAAAGCAGCAAAGACTATGGAACTCAGCAGAAATGCAGCGATCCACGCGAAATTTTGGGTAATTGCCCGAGCCATCTGAGACCTCGCCGAGGGAGTGATCCTACCATTATATCTCAGATTATAAATGACCGCATGGGAGCCGTGCGGTCCACGTTCTTCCCTGATAGGATTCAGCCAATTATGTCGCGTCGCTGAAAGAAAAAGCAGGCAAGGGAAAGGAATACTCCGATCAAGGCAAAACCATAAGTGCATCGTGACAAAAGTTCAAATTGGCCCAAGAATTCTGTTTTGCCACCATATGAGCCTAGATTAAAACTATGTAGATTCCAAAGCCCAGCTAAAATCTCGACGGCGCGGCGCGTCCCGGCGGGAGTGTCGGGCGCAAGTGCTTGCATGATAGGAGCCGACATTAATCCGATAACAAACATCCAGATTGTGCAGAAAAGGGCGATAGCGGCTGACGCCAAGCTGGCAAAAAGTATGGCTACAGCTCCCATAATAATCCAGCTGATACCTAAGACAGCAAAAATAATGATGTCGTTTTTGGGTATCCAGCCCATTCCATAGGATGCGTAAATACCTTGCCAGCCGATGAGGAGAACAATGGCGAGAGTCACGAGTCCGGCGGTCAAACCAAAAAATTTTCCAAGCAACCATGTCGAACGACTGATCGGCGAGGCAAGTTGGACTTCGAGCGATCCTTCTTGCCTTGAATCGGTGATGATCTTGTTTCCCCAAAAAATAGCTACAGTTGCGCCAGTAAATAGAAAAGCCGTCGTCCCGAGGTCGTACAGTATTTTTAGAAACTCTTCGACTCCCCAATAGCTGGCAAGCCCCGATAGAGCTAGGAGTCCGAGACCCACCATCGCCGCGGGTAAAAACATTCGATCACGCCGCAGGCGAAGAAAAGTTTCTTGGGCAACTGGTAGCAAGGCTCTCATGCGCTTCGTTCCTCTCCAAAATATTGGATAAGATGTTCTTCATCTAAGGACGAAGACTTTTTGAAATCGACGATGACCAAGCCCTTCATAAGACTGGCTTGGAGCCACTTCACGCAATCACTGTATTCGCGAAAACCGAGTTCAATCCGTCGCGATCGAACTTCGAGGCATTGCCAATGAGGTAACTTGCTCGTCAACTTGAGTTCTTCAATCTGTTGGGGCAAACAGCCTGATAGAACTAAGCGATGGTGGGTCGGTTCACTTAAGGGCTGAGAGTTTGTGCCTTCATGCATCGTTGAAAAAGCCAGTCGTCCGTGATTGAGGATATGAACCTGATCACAAAGCTCAGCTATGGACCAAAGTTCATGGGTGCAGAGGATAATACTGACCTTCTCAGCTCGAAGCCTATTGATGAGATCGGCCATCAGCCGATGACCTAAAGGATCAAGGCCAGACATGGGTTCGTCCAAAATAATCAATTCTGGCCGATGAATGGTGGCTTGTGCCCAAGAAAGGCGACGGCCCATGCCTTTAGATAGCTTTCCCACCTTTTTTTTTTCGATGATCCCAAAGGCCGATTTCTTCGAGCTTCCCTTTGACTGTCTCTTTGTAATGGCGAGGACTGATTTCAGTGGGATTGAACACTTTAAGGTGATGCAGAAGAATTTCTTCACAGGTGAGATTAACAGGGAGTTTATTGGTCTCTGGCATGTATCCAATTCGCCTCTTATCCTTGAGAGTAAGAGGCGAGCCGCGGAACAGGACCTCCCCCGCATCGGGGCGAATCAACCCAAATATTGTTCTGATCGTCGTGGTTTTGCCGGCACCATTGTGCCCCATAAGGCCTGTGCATTGGGCTTCCGGAAACCCGCAACTCAGAGAATCCAGGACCGTCTGGCTCTTTTTGAAAAGATCTTTATCAAAACGCTTACTAAGGTTCTTAATTTCAAGGATGAAGGGTGCTTGCATGCGTAATCCCCTTATTCGCGCGGTGCCTCAGAGGGCTCTTTATCATGGGGAGCTTTGCCCAAGCTTTGCAGCAGCATGAGAAATTGGTCCCCGATTTGAGTTCCACCCATGATCTCCATGCTACGCTGCAGGTCGTCAGCATTCAACTCATTCTCTTTTAAGAGTTTTTGGACCACGCGCTTTACATAGTCGGGCGATTGCGTTCGGGATGCCGCCATCATGAAAAAACTTGCTGCTTGAGCAGGTTCTTTGAGAAGGAAATAGTGAACATAGCCTTGAGTCATGGGCAGACGCCAGCTGTCTGGAAAAGCCTGAAGGCCAGCAAGGATGATTTCTTGGCAGAATTCGGGTCTCTTGTATTCGAGGTACATTGTAAAACACGAGAGCATGTAAACCGTCTCGAGGCGCGGATGATGCCTGATCACGGAACGCACCGATTGCATCAGTTGTTCGGGGTCAGAAGGTTTTCGTGTATCCATCAAAATCTGGAGGAGCCAGAGATTGATGAAATCATCATAGATAGCCTTATGACCAAATGTGAGCAGATCGATAAACACCGGGTTGATCTGAGACAAAGGAGGCGAGGCTGCAATATCATAAGTCCGCTGCAGTTCAGCGACGCGCCGAGGCAGCCCCTGCCAAAGAATCGATCCGAAAACAATAGCCCCCAAACCTGACATGAACAAGGGTCGAAGCATGGCAGTCAACCTTGTGAAAGAAGACCTCAGATCAGAAGCGAAACTATGGATTCAAATCGGGAAAATCTTGCGATCAGCCGCCGGTCTGCGCGTATTGATAGAGTAAAGACATAGAAAACTTTTCGAGAAAGATAATGATGAATAATAGAAAAATGGGTGCCAAATCAAATGGACCCGGAATGCGAGACGTGAGACGACGCAAGGGCCGGTAGATAGGCTCTGTGATATTGTAAATCATCTGGACGATGGCATTATTTCTATCACCGACCCAGCTGCAAATGACCGAAGCCAAAACCAGAAGCTGGACCAGTTGAAAAAAATAGCCGAGAACTTGTCTGAGAGCTTCTGCTAAGCCAGCACCCATAAGAGACCCCTCCTTAACATCTTCCCTCCTTTACACCTGGGTCAGTGGCCAGGCGCATGGAGAGATTGATCTGTTATATTCTTTCAGAAACGACGGTATAAAACGATGATTTTTTGACCAGCCACTTTAAGAAGGTCCATCTGCACCTTCACTCAACCCGTTGTGCCGTAAGAGTGCATCGACGCGTGGAGGTCGACCTCGAAAGCGGGTAAAGACATCCATAGGGTGAAGACTCCCTCCGAGCGACAGGACCGTATCGCGAAAATCCCGACCAACGCGAGCGACTGTTCCATCGTCCAAGCCTTCTTCTTCAAAGCGACTGAAGGCATCAGCGCTGAGAACCTCAGCCCATTTGTAGCTATAATAGCCAGCCGCATATGAGCCAGAAAAAATATGTTCAAACGTGCAAAGGGCACGATCTTCCGGCAAAGGGGGAATGGGACAAATCTTGTTTGCTATGCGCGCGTTGAGCTCTTCGATGGTTTCTTTGCCTTGAGGGTCAAACCGCGCGTGCAACTCCATATCGACCATTGCAAAATGCAGCTGCCTTACCATGGAGTTGGCAGCATTGAAGGTTTTTGCCAGATTTATTTTATCGAAGAGTTCGTCGGGTAGGGTGGCACCGGTCTCGATGTGCTTAGTCAGATTTTTAATGACAGGTTTCTGATAGCACCAGTTTTCCATGAATTGGCTGGGAAGTTCGACGGCATCCCATTCAATCCCGTTGATGCCGGCAACGTCGAGTTGATCGATTCGGGTTAGCATATGCTGCAGTCCGTGACCGAACTCATGAAAGAGAGTCTCAACTTCATCAAAGCTGAGGAGCGAGGGAGTCGATCCTATGGGAGGCGTTCCGTTGCAGACGAGATAGGCGACAGGCACAATCTCTCGACCCTGGTAATGGCCTCGATCCAGACAGGTATCCATCCAAGCTCCCCCTCGCTTTTCGGCCGGTCTAGAGTAAGGGTCGAGGTAGAAGGCGGCGATTTTCTTGTTTTTTTCGTCTAGAACATCAAAGTACATGACGTCTGGATGCCAGCGAGGAATACCGGTTTTCTTTTCCTCGACCTGGATTCCAAACAGCTTTTTGAGCAAAGAAAATAATCCCTCGAGAACGCGTGGGAGCGGGAAATACGGACGTAATTCGTCGTCGCTGAAGTCAAATTTCTTTTGACGCATTTTCTCGAGATAATAATGCATATCCCAATTCTTAAGTTCCTCGCGCTGACCGAGTTGGCCGGCGAAAACTTTGAGTTCGTCGATTTCACGTCGAGCTGGGAGCGCGGCAGCATCTGCTAAGTCGTGGAGAAGCTGATCGACCGCGGGAACTTTACCGGCCATCTTCATCGCTAAACTGACTTCGGCGTAGTTCGGATACTTAAGTAAACGGGCCTGCTCCTGCCGCAGTTCTATAATCTCGTGAATATTTGGTCTGTTGTCCAGTTTGCCCGTCGAAGCGCGCGTCACGTAGGCCCGATAGATCTGCTCGCGCAGAGTGCGATTGCGGCAGTATTTTAAGAAAGGCATATAGCTGGCAAAATCGAGGGTCACACTCCAGGGCCCCTCTTCAACCGTGCTTTTGGCATCGTTAGGATGCCTCTGATTGAAGTTTCCTGACCAGTACGCTTTAAAATTAGCAGGGACACCCTCGAGGTCTGCAGGGTTGCGAACCAGAAGCTCGAACTCTTTGGTTGCATCGAGAACATTGTTTGAGAAACTGGTCTGTAGCTGCGAGAGACGCTTTGAGATTTCGTTGAATCGTTCTTGCTCTGGACCTTCGAGCTCAATGCCGGACAATCTGGCGTTGAGAAGGGCATGGTGAATCACGCGTTGCTGAGCTGAATTCAGCTGCGACCATAGGGGGCCTTCTCGCAGGCTTTTGAGCCTTGCGAAAACTGCTTTGCTCTGCGAAAGCCGCAAGGAAAAGCTCACCATTAAAGGCAGAGTACTCTCGTAGACCTCACGGAGGGCTGCCGAATTTTTCACACCGATGAGATGCTGAACTGGACTCCACGTGCTGTGAAGTTGGCGGCGAATGCGTTCTAAAGGTTCAAGGACCCCTAGCCAGCTAACTTCGGCGCTTGCTTCCAACTGCTGAAGAGCCGCTTCGCAGCGGCGTAAGATTTCTTCCGCCGCCGGACGGACATGCTCAGGAGCGATTCTATCGAAATGGGGTAAATCGTGGTTGTCCAACAGGGGATTTTCACGGGTCTGCATCGCCATCCTCGCTGGGCGCAAATTCATCAGCATTGAAAGGGTGTGCGCCAATTCCCATCATGCCCTTAGAATGTCTGAGACTAGCAGACTTGCCCGTTTCCGGCGAGACTTTAGCCGCGAAAGCCCCGTGCAGGGCCAAGGAGACTGTTCACTCATGACGCGAGGCGCGAGGTCCCATCAGTGCCTGGCCTATTCTCACTTGATCGGACCCAGCAGCGAGAGCAAGTCGCAAGTCGCCGGACATGCCGAGAGACAGAAGTCCATCCCCTACTTGCGAGGCAAGATCCCGGAGGTCCCGATAGAGCGGGGGGACCTCGGTAAAAGTCTCGTCTTGATAAATACTCGGAGGAATCGCCATAAGGCCACGCAGCCGTAGCTGAGGAAGTTCCTTTTGAATTCGCTGGCTCATCGGCAGAACATCGCCCCATGCAAGGCCGCTTTTGGTGTCGCCCACGTCGACCTTAACTTCGAGGTACACCTCAAAGGGGGCATGACCGCGCTGGTCGATCACGCGCGCTATCTGCTCGGCATGGGACCATTGAGCCAAAGTCTGAATTGCGGTGCAAACGTCGAGCAGCTTTCGGATCTTATTGGACTGAAGGTGGCCGATGAAAACCCATTCGATGGATAAATCGGCTAGTTCCTCAGCTTTTGACAGGAGTTCCTGGACATAATTTTCGCCAAATCGCTTTTGGCCTAAATGGAAGAGTTCGCGAATGCGCGAAGCGGGATGACCTTTGCTGACGGCTAGCAGCTCGGGCGCAAGGCCATCAGGGCGATACAAGGTGAGGCGATTCTGAAGCTCACTGTAAGTTTGTGCCAGATCCTGGGGGGCTTTGCCGAGCATCGGGAGCGATCCTTGTTCCTGCTTTTTCAGACGGTGGAGTCGCTTCTTCTGAAACGCCCCTCAAGTCAGACTTAGGAATGGTATCGCCTGTTTCGGGGGCTGTGGCAAGCCCAGCAGGTGTATCAGCGGACGGGGCTTGAGCCTTACGGTTGAGCGCACTGGGCGTCTTGTGCTCGATTGGGCTGGAATGGCTTATGCCTTGTTGGCCTAGTGGGACGAATGTGTTTTCCTGCTGAACTTCATACTGAGGGGCCACGATATAGAGGTCGCCATTACCGTCAATTTTGACATCCACGTGAGTCAGAGATTGATTGCGAACAGAGGAAATGTCGATACCGTTGACGTAAACGCTGCGGACTCCAGTCCCAGCTGCAAAGGCTGAGAAGGAGACGACGGCGAGAAACGTTAAAGCTAAAATCTTCATGGGGGATATCCTTTCCTCTGGTGAAAAGCGCCGGTCGATGCCCGGCATTTTCTTCCCACTGCCGACTTGAGCGTGACTATTTATTTGTGCACGAACTCCTCAGTATCTTATCATGCTGATGGTAAGAGATAGAGATCAGATTTTGCTTAGGAGTCTATGCCGATGTCGACACCGGGAAAAAAAGTAAGGTTTGCCTTCCAGGCAATCGCTTTGGGATTGAGTTTGGGCGCCTGCAGCCCCGATTTTGAGGGAACCTATAACGACCCTGCTCAGGCCGAGATCGTCGATGACAAATGGAACGAGACCGATGCCCGTAAGACGGCCACGTCGATGATCCAGCAGGTCTTGAGCAAACCGTGGTTAGCCGTGTACGAAGAAAGAAAAAAGCAAAAGCCTGTCGTCATCGTCGATGACGTGGCCAACCGGACTGACGAACACATTGATACCAAGGCTTTGACGGAATTTATTCAAGACGAACTGATCAATTCCGGCAAAGTTCGATTCCTCAATGCCGAAAAACGTAAGCAGATCCTGGATGAGATTAAATACCAGAACTCAGGAACGACGGCTGAAGGGTCCAAGAAGAAGTTGGGTAACCAAATCGGTGCCGACTTTATGCTCAGCGGTGCGATTTCCAGTTCGGTGCACAGTCAGGGGGGCCTTAAAACGGTCACTTACCAAACGGCTTTAAATCTCACGGATCTCAATACGACGGAAATGACTTGGAGCGGTAAAGAACTCATCAAGAAGCGCTTCAAGCGTTCGTCTGCAGGACTCTGATGGCCATATTCCGTTCCAGGGCGGCACCATTCGGCTTCGTATGGAGCCTCGTATTGGTCATAAGCTGTGCTTCATATACGGATGAGACCCGTGAAGTGGTCTCGTCCTATCGTGGAGGGCAGTATGCAACCGCGCTGCAAAAGCTTGATTCCTCTGATGTCAAAGAGCAGTCTCGCAATCGGCTGCTCTATCTTCTCGAGCGTTCGAGGATTTTGGATCGGATGGGGCAAGGGGACGAATCAAGAAAAATGCTTTTGCGTGCCGATCAGGTGGTCGACCAGCTGTATACCACCAGCATCAGTAAGACTGCGGCCAGCTTTGTCTATAACGATGCTGCTTCGGATTATGCCGGTGAAGATTATGAGAAGGTAGCCATTCACACTATGCTGGCCCATTCGTTCATTGCCGAAGGTAATTTGGCGGCGGCTCGCGTGGAAGCTGCTCGGATCAACACGCGTTTAGGCGAGATCAACAGCTTCTATGATGAGAATAAGAATAAGTATAAAGAAGACGCCTATGCACGCTATTTGTCGGGCATAATCTACGAAGCTTTGGGCGAAGACGACAATGCAATTGTCGACTACCGCAGCGCTATGAAGGTTTATGAAGGAGATTATCGCCGCTACTTTGATACAGAGGCTCCTGATCACCTCGTTGAGGCCTTGGCCCGTCTTTTGATCAAGAGAAACCGAGCGGATGAAGCGCGGATTTTGCGCGAAAAATATCGGCTCTCTGATCTTGAAAAAGACGGTAAAGATCGCTCTAAAGACACAAAAGGCGAAGTCGTCGTCCTTCACGAGCAGGGCTTGATCGCTCGGAAAGAACGTACAGAGTTCGTCTTGCCAATCGCGAATCAAGTCATACGTTTCTCTTTCCCCGTCATTAAGCCGCGACGACCCTCGTTCGGACGGACAGGTGTATCGGCTGAAGGTATCGGCCAGACCACAGCCGAATTAAGTCAGAATATGGATATCATCGCTTCGCATACCCTCGAAGATCGAAGACTCCGTCTCGTCGCTAAATCCGCCGCGCGCTTGCTCCTCAAAGGTCAGATGACGCGCAAAGCTCAAGAAGAGTTCGGGATTTTGGGGTGGTTAGCCGGGAACATCTACGGAGCTGTCACCGAAACGGCCGATACGCGCTCATGGACCCTCTTGCCAGCTGCTTTCTCAGTCAGCCGTCTTCGATTAGCGCCGGGAGATTATGAATTGAGAATCTTTAATGATGGTCGCACGTCGGATGTCCGGCGGGTCGCCGTGAAGGCTGGAGAGATTATCATCATCCGCGACAGCGGGAACGGCTGAGCATCGAACTCAGCCGCCGGTGTCGGTACTTAAGAATTTTTCGCCGACCATTTTTGAGTGCCCAGCGTATTCCGCAAGTCGCGCATGCCACGCACGGCATTTAGGCGTTTTTCAGCCAGCTCATTCGATGATTGATTGGTCGTGATGCCTTTTTCCTCAGCATCACGATAGATGGCGAGAAGAGTTTCGTAGATGTTAGCTGCTTTCTTCTTAGCGATCTGCGCGTCATACCCATGCAATTCTTGGTAAACATTGATGAGACCACCCGCGTTGATCACATAATCCGGCGCATACAAAATGTTGCGTTCTTTCAGCATCGAACCATGGACTTGTTCGTCCAGGAGCTGATTGTTGGCAGCGCCCGCAACAATCGCGGCTTTTATTTCAGGAATCGTCTGATCGTTTAAAGTTCCGCCGAGTGCGCAAGGAGCATAGACATCGACCGCTAATTTGTGAATCTCGTGCAGCTGACTCGCTTCCGCTCCATACTGCTTCACGTTGAACTTGACTCTTTCAACATCGATGTCAGCGACGAAGACCTTTGCGCCATCATTGACAAGATACTCAACTAAGTGAGAGCCAACCGCTCCGCAGCCCTGAACGGCGACGCTTACGCCTTTCAAGGTGTCTTTTTGCAGCTTGTGGGCTACCGAAGCCCTGATACCATTGTAAACGCCCCAAGCTGTTACAGGAGAAGGATCGCCCGAGCCACCAGCCCGGTTGGTGACGCCCGAAACATAGGCCGTTTCGAGGGCTACTTGTTCGATGTCGCTTACGCGGATGTTAACATCTTCCGCGGTGATATAGCGGCCACCCAAACTTTCGATAAAGCGTCCGAAAGTCCGGAACAAGGCTTCGCTTTTAATTTTCTTTGGATCGCCCAGGATGACGGCTTTCCCACCGCCGAGATTCAAGCCTGTGACCGCGGCTTTGTAAGTCATGCCTCGAGAGAGACGCAAGACATCGCGCAAGGCTTCTTCGTCCGATTTATAGTCCCACATGCGACATCCGCCGAGGGCTGGTCCCAAGGTCGTATCGTGAATCGCGATGATCGCTTTCAGGCCGCTCGACTTGTCTTGGCAGAAGACCACCTGTTCGTGCCCCATCGTGGTCAAATCTTCGAAAATTGCCATGGCGTATTCCTTATAGTCCTCGGTCATTCTTAATGAGCAATTTAGCCTGGTGAGGCCCCCTAGTGCACTCACAATTACTCGATGAGTCTAAAAATAGCAAGTCACCGCAAGCTTTGAAAACATTGGTAGAAAAGGTCTTTACCGCTGCGAGCGATAGCAATTGATCGGGCGAGCGCGGTATGAAGCCTTGTCATATTTGGCTTATTACGTTAGTACCAGATTTCCACGGACTAAGAGTTCTAAAAGCTCAAGGCTTTGCACAGGGACATCGAACTATATGAAGCGCTTTGACGTGATCGTTATCGGGGGGGGGCATGCAGGTTGTGAAGCTGCTCTGGCATCGGCTCGCATGGGACGGAAAACCCTCCTCGTGACGCAGTCGGTAGATCGTATTGCGGCTATGTCGTGCAACCCTGCGATAGGGGGGACTGCCAAGGGTCACTTGGTTAAGGAAATCGATGCGCTTGGCGGGCAAATGGCTAAGGCGATCGATGCCACCGGGATCCAGTATCGCATCCTCAATCGCAAGAAGGGGCCAGCCATCTGGTCTTCGCGCGCTCAGGCTGATATGGATGCCTACCGACGGCTGATGAAGCACACGCTGGAAGCAGTTCCTGGATTGCACATACGGCAGGATACAGTCGAAGGTTTGCTGGTTGGTCAAAAAGCTGAAGGCGGTGATCCCGAAGTCAAAGGGGTCGAAACGCGTTTGTTCGGTCGCTTCGAAAGTGATGCCGTGGTGATTACGACGGGAACTTTTTTGAACGGGCTCATCCACATCGGGTCTGAAAAGATTAGTGCGGGACGCGCCGGCGATGCCCCCTCCATCGGTCTCGCTCAGTTTCTCAGGGACTTTGGTTTTCGGGTCGGACGGCTCAAAACTGGCACAACTCCGCGCCTCGATGCAAAAACCATCAATTGGGCCGCATGCGAAGCTCAACATTCAGATGAAGACATCATTCCATTCAGCTTCAGCACCAAGAGCATCACTCAAGCTCTCATACCTATGCACATTACTTATACGAACGAAAAGACTCATGAGGTCATTCGAAACCATTTAAGTGAATCGCCCCTCTACAGTGGAGAGATCGTAGGCATCGGTCCCCGCTACTGTCCCTCCATCGAAGATAAGGTCGTGAAGTTTCCTGATCGCATCGAGCACCAGATCTTTCTAGAACCGCAAGGTTATGATACCTGCGAGGTCTATCCGAATGGATTGTCGACGTCTTTGCCCTTGCATGCGCAAATCGAATTCATACGCACCGTGGTTGGCCTGGAGCAAGCTGAAATCATCCGTCCTGGTTATGCAATTGAATATGACTTTGTCGATCCGACTGAACTGAAATTTACGTTGGAGACCAAGAAGGTCGCCGGATTGTTTCTGGCAGGTCAGATCAATGGAACGACGGGCTATGAGGAGGCAGCCGCCCAGGGACTGATGGCAGGCATCAATGCAGCACGTTTGTCGCAGGGTAATGAAGGTTTGGTTCTAACACGATCGGAAGCCTACCTTGGCGTTTTGATCGATGATCTGGTGACAAAAGGGACCAGTGAGCCCTATCGAATGTTTACGTCGCGAGCCGAACATCGGCTTTACCTCCGCGAAGATAATGCCGATTTACGTCTCAGCGAAATCGGCCACAGCATAGGTCTGCTGTCCGAAGACGATTATGCAAGCTTTCTGGCCCGTCAGGAGCAATTGACGGAAGCTCATCAGGTCGTCGAGTCAACGCCGATCGGTTCTCATGCAATACCGGCAGAATTTCTCGATGCTCGCGATAACACAGGAACCAAGCTGGATGCGCTCCTCAGGAAGCCACGTGTTTCCATCTTCGATATTCTCCCCTTTGTGCCAGCTCTCGCCGGGTTTGACCGATCGGTTTTGCGGCGGCTGGAAATTGAAGTCAAGTATGCTGGATATATCGAGAGAGAAAGGCGCGCTATTAAAAGCGCCGATCAACTGGAAAAGGTCAAAATTCCGAATCATATTCAATATGAAAAAGTGAATGGGCTCAGTCGCGAAGTGTCGGAAAAGCTCAGGCGGCATCAGCCCGGAAATTTGGGACAAGCTTCTCGTATTAGCGGCATGACGCCGGCGGCGGTTCAAATTCTGCATGTGCATATTGCAGCGGGTTGTCCTGCTCTCTAGAAATTGGCAAAGGCTGAAATAAGCGGCATGACTGCCGCCTTGGTTGCGGTTTAGTGCCTGGGAATTGCCGCAGCAAAAAGCTGGCGCTAAAAAAAAGCCTGACAAAGCCGATACCTACTTGAGAAGAGTCCATGCATGGACGAACCAAGAGGTCGGCTATCCCTAGACTCAAGTGGAATACCAAAGACATCGATGCGATCAGAATATTAGTCGATTCTGAAATCGCGACTTTGCGTGCACGGCAAAGCGAAAATCAATGCCGCGAGTCTCTCAAACAAGAAATCTACCGCCTTGCACAATTTGATGACACATCTTCGCTGCAGCGCCTTCTGCTGACTATCTTCCACGTGCTGGACTTTCATGGGAAGAGCGGGGGATTAAGCGAAGGAGAAGTCAGTCGTTTGCTCGAGTTAGCTCAAGGCATTTTACAAAAGTCGAAAATAACTCCTTTTAAATCAAAACTTGCCTACCTTTACGGTGATCTGCACCGTCTCAAAAGCCAAATTTACCTGCGGGAAGGCAAAGTGTGGGCTTCGACTTGGCAACAGCAGATGGCTCTTCAAGTATCGGGGGCCAAGCTATCGCAAGCCACTGCAAGCCAACTTTTGACACTGGCCGCTCGCTGCATGCGTATGGGCCAATGCGCTCTGGCCTGTGAATACTACGCACAAGCTGAGCAAAGCCTCGTGCAGAGTGATCCTTCAGCTTTTGAGATGGCTCGCTTAGGTCAGTTGCGTTGTTTGAGATTAAAGGGCGCGCTGCCTGAGTTCGACGACCTTATGGATAAGACCTTGAGCTTGGTTCCTCTGTCTCCTTCGCTCGTCAACGAACTCCACTGGGAGAAGTGTCGAAGAGATATTTTTGTTCATCAAGATCTCAATAAAATGATGGAATTGACCCGCAAGGGCAAGTCTCACTATCAGGCGCCTTTTCTTCTTGAAGCCTTCTTTTGGACGCGGGCCATCGGATCAAACCGATGGCACCAGGAGTTTTCTAGCATTACGGCTGTATTCCGTCGAACTCAACTCGACGCTCGCAAAGACGCCAAATCCTTTCGCCTTGCGATGTCTCTTGAACATTGCAGCGATACGGAAATCCCCTTCCTGCTGAGGCTAGGCCACATTGAGAAAGTGATTGTCGATATCGAAGGCTTAGAATCCATTGACCAGCAATTGCTCTGCTGGTTAGCGATTTGCCGCTGGCTCAATCGCAGTAAAAGCTTTCATTTGGCGCGACTGGTGTTGGCAGAATATACAGCGCTCTCTCTCAGGATCAGTGATGGTCGGAGCCGAGACAGCCTCGGCATCGCTGACGATCTCATTCAAAAGTCCTGGCTGAGAAGCGATGAGATGGACAAGGATGGAGGAGGTGACGAGGAAGAAGAAGAGCAGACCCCCGGCGATGCCGAAGCGGGCTGAGGCTCACTCGATCCATTTCCTCATGTCCCAGCTGAATCTTATATAAATGACTGCAAACAGAGACTTTCCGCTACAAGCAAAGCACCCTTTGCAGCGCCTGCCTTCGTGTTGTGAGATAGCAGAACATACTTAATCCCATGGAGAGCTTTTTCCAGTCGAATGCGCCCTATATGGGTGGTCATACCCTGATCCTGATCCCGATCAATTCTAGGCTGGGGATGGAATGGGTCATCGTGCAAAGTGAAAAATTGAGTGGGTGCTGAAGGCAGGGTTCCAAAATCAGGCTGAAATTCGGAAAAGGCTGCTTTCGCTGCTTCGACGGTGATCGGACGTTCTGTCGCGACGAAAACAGCTTCGGTATGGCCGTCGGTGACAGGAACTCGCGTACAAGTCGACGTTACTGCGAGCGTTGCGTTGACGAAGGCGCCTGATTGATAACTCCCAAGGATTTTCTGTGTTTCAACCTCGACCTTCTCCTCTTCCTTTGGAATATAGGGAATCAGATTGTCGATGGTATCGAGTGCAAGAACGCCCCCATTGCGGCCAGCTCCCGAAGTTGCTTGCATGGAGGTCATCACGACGAGCTTGATCCCGAAATGCTTTTGTAGCGGGGCCAGGCTGCAGGCCAGACCGTATGTCGTGCAATTTGGAATGGGGACAATAAATCCTTTCCAACCCCTGTTTTTTTGCTGGAGCCGGATCACAGCGCTATGGTCGCTATTCACTCCTGGTATCAGCAAAGGAACATCAGCTTCCATGCGAAAAGCACTGGCCGTGGAGATGACCGGTTTTTGCGCTGCGTAAAGAGGCTCGAGTTCGCGCGCAGCGTCCGTATCGATCGCCGTGAAAACAATATCGACATCGGACAGCACCAGTTCGGGGGCGGACTCGAGGCGCATGTGGCGATAGGCAGGAGGAATCGGCTCAGATTGCCACCAAGCGACTTGGCCGTTAGGTGAACGCAAAGCTTCTTCGTATGTTTTTCCTGCGGATCGGGGCGAGGCCGCTAAACGCACGACTTCAAACCAGGGATGTTTGTGCAAAGCCGCGAGAAATTGCTGACCTGCAATACCTGTTGCGCCGACGACGGCCACTCTTTTCTTGAAGCTCATTCCTTGCTCCTGTCCGCAATGACGTGATCTGACTTTTCCGAGCATGTTCTCGAACAGTCCTCTGTTGCTGGCATAGCAGAACCCGTGCTTTGAATCCAGCATCCATCTTTGGTTTTTTTTCAGAAATTTATCATCTTCAAAGCGAAAATTTATTTTCATTCCTAAAGGTGGTCAGAGCCCGCTCCGGAGCTGACGTGTGTGAGCCGGCAGAAGCGTCAAACTTGAATAATACTAGCCAAGGCCGTTTGAGAAAATTATATTGGCAGTACGAATCAAGAACCTATCTTTTTCGAGCCTACGAGCTCCTACAACTCGTCAAGGGCTGAGTCGAAATGATCATGCTTTGATCACAAGCTACTTGCTTGCTTTCTGCGCGGGCTTATTGCCGAATCAGATTAAAAGGGGGTAAATCAATGTTTGTGCCTTTGAATGTCGCGGTACTCGGAGGAGTTCTGGCACTAGCGACGACTGTTTTTGGCCAGAGCTACAGTCCATCGCAAAGTTTAAAATCAAAAAATATGATGGTCGCTCGCGACGAAGGAGCAAGCCCACAGAACACACGTTGCGCGGACGGCGCAAAAGACATTCCGAACTTGCGCGATTTCGGACTGAAGGTCGTGAATCTTTGGGTTTCCCATGGGGATGCCACGCTCATCTTCTTGCCTACTGGCGAAATCGCGCTGGTCGATACGGGTCAAGACTTTGCTGTTAAAGAATTTCTAATGCCCTTCCTTGCCCAGCATGGCATCGAATCTCTCGATTACTTGATCTTGACCCATTACCATGGCGATCATATTGCAGGGAAAATCGAAAAAGACGGAAAGACCTATTTGGGCTACCGCTGGGATGATAATGCCAAACGGATACCTGTCAAAAACTTCTGGGATAACAGAACGTTTCATTCAGGGGACGTTTTAAACTGGGGCGGCACCAAGCTTTCTGTTTTGAATTCAGCTTATGATTACCCGATCAGTGAAGACGAAAATGAGCGATCTCTATCGCTTATCATCGACTACAATGGATTTCGCTACGGGATCGGCGGTGATATCTATGCGCGCCAGCAGGAGCGGATCATGCAGGACCAGCCTGAAGAAGTGCGGGTGCATGTGTATCGCACAAACCATCACTTGCATGGCTCTGTCAGTGAACAGTATTTAAAGAGCGCAGATCCTTTTCTGTTCATCACTTCTGCGCAAGAAGCGGTATATGAACGAGAAGCTTATACGGTAAATTTTCGCAATGCTGTCGGCGAATTGAGACAGAAAAAGGCTCGATTTATTGAATCTCTCCTGACGCTTGAAAACGGTAATGTCTTGGTGTGGGCCAACAATGAAAATTCTTGGGGTTACGTCTGTCAACCTTCGGGTACGCAGATGCCTCTGCCTTAAAGCTTAACCGTCGCTAAAAGAGCCTGAATATCCGCTTCCGTATAGCGGATAAAGATGGTTTCTGATTTGTTGATCTGCCAAAGCCCAGGGGCCATGCCCTTGGGCTTTTTTATGTGCGCCTTGCGTGTGACATAGCATTCGCCGGCATAGTCATCTTTAAACTTTGAGAAATAAAGCGCTAGAATCGCTGCGTCGCGGAGCAATTGAGGCGGCAGGCTCTGACGTGTATCAGCGGTGGTGGGAATAACAACATGAGAGCCTGTGACGCCAACCGCATGGAGCCAGTAATCGTTTGACCTTGCAGATTTCGTCAATTCATCGTTGTCGAGCGCGGCTTTCCCGACAAAGATACTGTGTCCAGTGCTAGCGATGTAGGTTTTGAAAGGCTTGGCACGAGGAGCTTCGCCTCGTGATGGACTGACCGTCAATTGAGGAAGCTGGTAGTCGCGCACGATCTGTTGAAGCTCTGAATCAGATTTGGCTGTCATCTCCAGATGCGCGATATCTGCTTCGATTCTATGGATCTGTTGCCTGAGCATCGCTTCTTGCTTCTGGCCCATTTCCCTACCGCGTTTGGCCCGATGATAGGCTTGGAAGGCAGCATCGATCTGGGCACCCTTGCTCTTTTCGGGGTCGAGTGGAATCGTCAGGGGATGGTCGAGTCCAGTCAGCTCTGTGTCCAGGCGCAGTTCAATGGCCTCGTCTTTGATTAAATAGGCATAGCTTTGCAATATCGTCGCATGGTCCTCTAACTCTTTTACTTTCGAAGCGGCTGGCAAATCAGCTCGTTGCTTTTCCAGCGTCTTGACGAGTGTTTTTAGCTTCCGCTTTAAGCGCGACCTCAGTTCGCGTTGAGCTTTTGGAAATACCTCTCTTGCTGCTGCTTCGCCGGACATCATCGCCGGACTGTCGTCTGAAGGAGCCCGGACTTCCTCATCGCGTTTTGAATCGGGGGATTGCGCTGTTTGGTCGAGGAAAGCAAGCATAAGTTCGTTGAGCAAGGATTTTCCAGGACCAGGCGGGAAGGGCGCTTCAAGTGCATGTTTTTTGGTGAAGGTGCCCCGCTGGCCAAAGCTGACCCAAACGGTTGCATCGGGACAGATGAGAGAAGCTAAGGGGGGGCGAGATCGAGTCAGGCGCAAATACCAGCAGCCCTCATCCCCGGAGCCAGCCAAGAGAGGTATCCAGATGTCTTCGCTCATCGGCTCGAGGCGAATCTCTTTGATGGTAAATTGAGGACAATACTTCCGCAAAATCTGTACGAAAGCGTGATTGGCTGTCGCATCACTGGGCTTTTCTAGCTGAATTCTGGCGCCAAAGGTCTGTTGTTTCAGATCGAGCACAAGATGGACCTTTTTTGGTCGATCCTCTCCGGTAGAAGGGCCATGGTGCGAGCACTGGAAAATAAGGCTGTGATCAGTACTCACCCAAGATTTGAGGACGCGTAACTTGTAGGAGGGAGAATCTTGCGACATGAAATTCCTTCATGGACGAGGAGCGGCCCGCTTTAAGGGATGCGTGATATCTGCCTTGGGCCTGCGCTTCTGTTCCTTATGGCCGAAAGGCGGCGGTTCATTGCCTGGGAGATCAATGTAAATTCCCCCTTCGTTGGCTTCCTGCTCGGGCTCATATCCTTCGATCGGACGTCCAAAGTCGCCGGTCGCCAGAGCTGATTTGCGCAAAGGCTCGGTGATGAAACCCTGTTTATACATTTCTTCAATGATTTGACTGTAGCGTTTATGACCAAAGGTCGTGAGTTCTTTTTGCCTCAACCCCTTGGACCAGCGATTGGGGCTCGGCAGGACAAGAGCCAAGTGGGCTCCGTCTTGAATGGTGAGGAGTTCAGGAGTCGTTTCAAAAAAATGGACGGCCGCAGCTTTGATACCGAAGACACCATCGCCAAATTCGACCAAATTGATGTACCACTCGAGGATCTGTTCTTTGTCTAGCAATTGTTCGAGCAGCAGGGCTCCGAGGGCTTCTCGCGTTTTCCGCAGAAGATTTTTATCGGAACCGAGAAAAGCCATTTTAACGACTTGCTGAGTGATCGTCGAGGCGCCGCGTGCGTAGCGCTTCTGCTCCATATTGAATTCAATACTCGAGCGGATTTCCCGGAGATCGAGTCCAAAATGTTCGTAGAAACGAGCATCTTCGGCGACCACGATGGCATTGATGACGTGGTGAGAGACGGTCTTGATGGGGACCCAGTTCGCTTGCCCTGGACCAACTTCAAAAGTCTGTTGGCCCGATTTCGGCCAGCGAACCAAAGAAATGGTGCCATGCTTAAGAGTCCAGACCGGTGGAGTCAAAACAAAGAGGAGGAGAAATAGGCCGCTGACACCGCCGACGATGGAGATCAGAGTGCTTCTTTTCTTTAGATCAGGTCGCAACATGATCCAACTTCCTCAATAGTGGAGACTCACGCCCTCACGCTTCAGATGAAAGAAATTCTGGCAGAAGGGATCGCAAAGGTCGACTCCCGTCTTGCCAGGCTTTATTTTGACTTGGGCCTTGTCGAAAGCCAGCTCTAAGGCGAGGGCCGTCGAGCCAGGATGCGCTTTCAAGATCTGATCGATCCGATGCAACACGCGCTTCTGCCGATCGAGGCTGCCGGGCGTGACGTCGAGGGAACTTTGGAGGTGAATAGTCACCCGTTTGATGGCGGCTTTTCGAGCTATTTCCAGAGCTTGAATGCCCTCAATTCGCACGTTTATGCTGGTCTTATCAAAACTCGGTTGGATATTTAGTTGAACGACGACCATCGAATTCGGCTCGGGTCTTTGAGCCGGCAATTCACTTTCAAAAGCCACCGCTTCCCAACTCCCCGTCTCGTCTTCGAGCTTGAAGTAGGCCATGCGTTTGCCCGTCTTCGTCAGGCGTTCCGATATCTCCGTGAGAAAGGCGACACAAAACACACCCTTCTTGCCGAGATGCTTGGGTATGTCTTGGATTTTGATTTGGCCAAATCGTCTAACATCGAGACTATAGCAATCGACGGGGTGACCGGAGAGAAAGACGCTTAATATCTTGCGCTCCTTCAGTAAATACTCGATGGGCGATGTCGGAGCTCCTTCGATTTCAAGCTGAGACTCCCAATCGGCGATCTCCACTTGGTTGCTATCACTGGCTTCGAAGTCATCAAACAACAGACGCTGACCACGGCTCTTGGCGCCATGATGGGCCTCACTGAATTTGACCATTTCATTGATGAGCTGCATCAGGTGCGGTCGGCTCTTGCCGAAACTGTCGAAAGCTCCTGCTTGAATCAGGAGTTCCATCGTCTTTTTGCCGACGCGATGGAGGTCGACTCGTTTGGCGAGTTCGGTGAGGGTTCTGAATTTCCCATTGGCTTTTCTCTCTTCCAGAATGGCTTCGAGAGAACTGCCACCGACTCCCTTAATTGCCGCAAGGCCGAAGCCAATAGTCTTGGCCTTAGGTACATCAAATTCAAGTAGACTTCGATTGATGTCGGGGGCGAGAAGCGTGAATTTCAAACGCCGACATTCTTCAATGTAACGGACCAGTTTGTCCGCATTGTCCAGATCACAAGTCATGATGGCGGCCATGAACTGTTCTGGATAGAAGGTCTTCAAGTAGGCGGTTTGATAACTGACGAGGCCATAGGCAGCGGAGTGGGATTTGTTAAAACCATAAGCTGCAAACTTAGCCATCAGTTCAAAAAGATCATCGGCGAGAGTTGCATTGACCTTGTTTTCTTTGCAGCCCGAAACGAAACGGGCCTTCTGCTTGGCCATCTCTTCGGGCTTTTTCTTACCCATCGCGCGTCGCAAAAGGTCGGCTTCTCCGAGAGAATAGTTGGCCAGACTCGCCGCAATTTTCTGAACTTGCTCCTGGTAGAGGATAATGCCGTAAGTGTCTTCTAGAATGCTTTCTAGCTGAGGATGCTCATATTTGATTTCCTGCCGACCATGCTTGCGTTCGATAAAATCATCGACCATTCCTGAGCCCAAAGGACCCGGACGAAAGAGGGCGACGACGGCGATAATGTCTTCAAAACGGCTTGGTTTGAGTTTCTTCAGCAGAGCTTGCATGCCGGAACTTTCAAGCTGAAAAATTCCGACTGAAAAAGCTTGAGAAACCTGGTCGTAGACTTCCTTACGTTCGAGGTTGATCGTGTCGATGTCGAATTTGGGATCTTTAGTGGCACGAATCAACTTTACGGCGCGGTGGATAACAGTCAAGGTTTTAAGGCCTAAAAAGTCAAACTTGACCAATCCAACCTTTTCCGCATTCTTCATTTCGTATTGCGTGATCAGCGATCCATCTTCAGCCTTATAAACGGGGACGAGATTCTGCATGCCTCCATCGGCGATGACGACACCGGCAGCATGGACCGATGTATGCCGGCTCAAACCTTCGATTTTCAGCGCGAGGTCAAGCATGCGTTTGATGTTCTCGTCTTTTCGCGCTTCTTCAAGGATGCGCGGCTCTTTATCGAGGGCATCCTGTAATTTGATATCCAGTTCGTTTGGAATCAACTTTGCGATCCGGTCAACTTTCCCGTAACCGATTTGAAGGACGCGCCCCACATCTCGTAGAGCGGCTTTGGCTTTCATTTTTCCAAAGGTGGTAATCTGCGCCACGTTCTCTGCACCATAGTGTTCAGAAACATAGCGAATCACCTCGTCGCGACGATCCTGACAAAAGTCGACGTCGAAGTCAGGCATAGAAACGCGTTCTGGATTTAAAAATCGTTCAAAGATCAAATTGAATTGTATGGGATCAAGGTCGGTAATCCGCAGTGCATAGGCGACCAAGGATCCGGCTCCCGATCCACGGCCGGGGCCGACGGGAATATCCTGCTTTTTGGCCCAGTTGATGAAGTCCTGAACGATCAAAAAATAGCCGGGGAACCCCATCGACACGATGACTTCGACTTCGTATTCGAGGCGTTTGAAATAGGCCTCTTCCTTTTCTGGGGTCAACTTCTTGCCATAAAGAGGACGCAGCTGAGTCAGACGATCTTCAAGTCCTGTTTTGGCGAGTCGACGCAGACCATCGGCTTCGGTCTCCCCTGCCGGCAACTCGAAACGGGGTAGATAGTATTCGCCGAATTTAAATTCCAGCTGACAGAGATCGGCGATACGCTTTTGATTGGCCAGCGCCTCGGGCCAGGCGCCGTAGCGCATCTGCATTTCTTCGTTATCAAAGAGATGAAATTCAGCGTTTTGAATGCGGCCGCGCAGATCGGTCATGGTTAGATCATTTTTGATCGCAGTCAGCACAGCGTGGGCTTCGGCGTCATCTCTGTCGAGATAATGGCTATCCGCACTCGCTACCAAAGGTAGCTGATAATGGGCCGCAACCGCCGCGAGGAGTGGCAAAAGGCGGCGCTGCGCAGGGATATTGTTGTCAATGAGCTCAACGTAATAGCCCTCGGGTCCAAAAATTTCGCGCATGGCGATGACATGTTCGTTGAGGGCATGGACGAGTGGCGCTAGATCTTCGCTGGGAGCTACCAGCTCCTGCAAAGGATGGGCGCTTTTTTGCGCGAGCAGTTCTACGTAAGCACCAAATTCTCCGCGCAGACAGCTTGAAAGGCCAAATAAATCTTCCGTGTGAGTGCGAAGGGCTTTCAGCGAAATCCTAGGAATGAGATCGCCCGGCTGCGCTTCAAGGTAAGCCGCACTCACCAATCGACAGAGGCTGTGATAGCCTTTGAGCGATTTGGCCAGCAGTATCATATGAAAAGCATTGCCTTTACGCGTAAGGTTTAAGCCTGCTTTGGCTAAGTCCTTCGCTGAAGGCATGCCTTCCCAATAGATCTCGGTTCCGAGGATTGCTTTGATGCCGTTGTCTTTGCACTTGCCATAGAATTCGATCGCTCCGAACATGTTGCCGTGATCGGTCAGGGCGATTGCACTGTGTCCAAGTTTTTTGGCTCGCTTAACGAGATCTCCAATACGAAGAGCTCCATCAAGGAGCGAATATTCGCTGTGGACATGGAGATGAACGTATTCAGAAGCAGAGGATGCTGAATCCAAAGCGCATGTCCTCGCGATAAAGAGAAGGGAAAGACGATTAAAGCTTCAAGGTCTTTCTCGAGCGGTCTTCTGGGAAGACGTGACGGGTGATTATACCTTTGTGGTGGCTGCCGGCAAGGGTCCAACTCTTAAGTCTGTGGATGACAGGGAGCCTCGTGCTTTTGAGGTCGAAAAGACATATCTAAACCGAGGGGGAGAGGCGTCATTTCTGAAGCAACAGGCTGTAATCATTAATTTTAAAAAATCTATTCTTGAAAATGAGAATGAATATCGATATTGCTGATGTCTTGTTTTCTTTGACCAGCCGTCGCTTTATTTGCGGTCTCTATACCTCTATCACGCGAGGAGTTTAAGATGTTTTTGCGCAGTTTGGTTTTCAGCTGTTCCCTCTCAACCTTAGCTCTGGCAGCTCCCTCTCCAGAGATGAGTCGCGCCGTCATTCAAAACTATGCTGATCTTGTCCATAGGACCTACGAAGATACTTTAAGAGAGACTCAGGGATTAAATGTAGCTATTTCAACTTTTTTGGCCAAACCTTCTGACGCAACTTTGCAGGCGGCACGCCTCGCGTGGACCGCGGCCCACATTCAATACAGTCTGACGGAGGCTTTTCGCTTTTACGATGGTCCCATTGACGGCAGCTACGGCGTTGAAGGTTTTATTAATTCTTGGCCGGTCGATGAATCCTATATCGACTATGTATCGGGAGCACCCCAGTCAGGCATCATCAATCAAAAGGACAAGTACGCTAAGATTGATGCCGGAACCTTACAGTCGCTGCACGAAGTCGGAGGTGATACCAATGTGGCAACAGGTTATCACGCCCTTGAATTTTTGCTTTGGGGCCAAGACCTGAGCACGACCGGGCCGGGCGCGCGTCCCTTTAGCGACTATGCTAATCAGAATCTAGATTCGGTAGCGCGCCGCCGCGCCTATCTTCAATCGGCTGCACAGCTTCTCGTCGATCAGATGCAGATTTTGGTCAAGGCCTGGGATCCTCAGGGCAAAGATAATTATAGCGCCCGTTTTCGCCAAGAAGATGCAGCCGTGGCCCTGACTAAAATCTTTAAAGGCATCAGTTTCCTGATGGTCGACGAAGTCGCCGGGGAACGCATGTATACCGCCTACGATAGCCAAAGCCAGGAAGACGAGCAGTCGTGTTTCAGTGACAATACGGCCGCCGATCTGGTGGCTGATGTGCAAGGCGTTATCAATGTGTTTAATGGGAACTATGGTGGCGTCGATGGACCCGGTCTGGACACCCTTTTGACAGCTGCACAGGCTAAGCGTATCAACGCTGAACTGCAGGGAGCATGGAGCGCTCTCAAGGATCTGCCGGGACCCTTCGATCAGCTCATTCTTGCGCCGGAAGGCAGCGATGATAGAAAACTCTTTCTCGAAGCTGTTTTTAGCGTTCAGGATGCTGGTAACAGTCTTAAAGATGCTGCCAAAGGACTCGATCTCCAGTTGCCTGAAAAACCCTAAATTTTTGCTTACTGTTTGTGGAGTTGATCATGTCCCGTCGGCTTTCTATTCTTGCTAGTTTGGGTGTGAGTAGCTTTATACTGGGCGTCTCTTTCCTGCATGCCGAAGGCGTGGCCGAAGATATCCGTCTCGGTGGCGAGGGAACCGTTTTTACGGAAGGTCCGGACGCTTTTGCGGCCCCTTTCCCCGGCCTTGCAGGAATCGATCGATTGCGATTTTCTTCAGGAAATTCTCTTTTTACCAGCAATTGGGTCATAGCTCCCGCCTCAGCAGCCGGACGCGATGGACTGGGTCCTCTGTTTAACGCCAAGGCCTGTGCGTCGTGTCACGTTGAAGATGGAAGGGGCGCTCCACCCGAAAATGGTCAAGAAGCCAATCAGGGGCTGCTCTTTCGCATCAGTTCGAGTGCGGGACATCCCTACGGAGATCAACTCCAAAATCAGGCTATTCCCGGCGTTCCTCCGGAAGCTTCCATAATCGTAGAATGGCAAGATCAAAACGTGACGCTCGGAGATGGCAGTCCGGTGAAACTGCGCCGGCCTATCGTTCATCTTCAGCAGCTGGGCTATGGGCCATTGCCCGACGATCTCCAGGTGTCGCCTCGCTTAGCCCCGCCGATGATCGGCCTTGGGCTGCTTGAAGCCGTCGATCCATCGACCCTCCTAGAAATGGAAGATCCTGACGACAAAGATGGCGATGGGATTTCTGGTCGGGCCAATTTCGTCATGGATCGGGCCACTGGACAACTTGCTATCGGCCGATTTGGTTGGAAGGCGAATCAGCCCAATCTTAAGCAGCAGTCCGCTGGAGCCTTTCTGGGTGACATGGGTTTAACAACACATCTATTTCCAATAGAAAACTGTTCGGACGGACAGAGTGCCTGTCAGCAAGCACCCCAGGGAGGACAGCCAGAAGTTGACGAAAAGCAACTCGACCTTGTCGTGCATTACGCCCGATTTTTATCAGTCCCTGCCCGACGCTCGAGTGACGATCCTGCTGTTCAACGAGGCCGCCGACTCTTTGTGGAAGCTCGCTGCGATGGTTGTCATCGCATGTCGATGAAGACTGGGAGCGAAACCGCGCATCCTTTGCTCGCCAATCAAAAGATTTGGCCGTATTCCGATCTTTTGCTTCACGATATGGGGCCTGAGCTTGCGGACCACAGACCTGATGGGCTTGCCACCGGCGTCGAATGGAGAACCCCACCGCTTTGGGGTTTAGGACTTAACGAGACGGTGAATCGTCATCGTTTTTTCCTTCACGATGGTCGAGCCCGCAGTCCAGAAGAAGCTATTCTCTGGCATGGCGGCGAAGCTCAGGCGAGTCGCAACTATTACAGCTCTCTATCGAGCGCTGACAGGAACGATTTTCAGGCTTTCCTGAATTCGCTTTGAAAGATACGTAGACATGGATCAGATCTCGATTACCACACTACTCAAGCCCTTGTCGGTTCTACTAGAACCGCAGAAGCGGCTTTTTTGGGGTAATCTTCTGGGTTCTTTTTTTCTGATCGTCCTCCTTTCGGGAAGCCAGTGGAAGGCGCACATTAAGACCTTTTTGAGTCCACGCATCTGGTGGCATCCCTCTTCGCGCGCCGACATGAAAATCGTCGCAATCAATGCGTTCGTCAGGACGTTGTTCCTGTCCGGCTCTCTGGCCGGATCTACGGCTTTGGCCGCTTTGCTGTCGCTCGCTCTCACTAAAATCGTCGGTGCAAAACCTGACCTCTCCCTCGCCACGGGAAAGGTGATGTTCTTCTATGCCCTCGTCATTTTTCTGGCTGATGACTATGCGCGCTACTACCTGCATAGACTTCAGCATAGCTGCTCGTGGCTGTGGGTTTTTCATGAAACGCACCATAGCGCCCTCGTGCTGACTCCCCTGACTCTCATGCGCACTCATCCGATCGAGATTATCTGCTCGCAAATCCGCGACGTCATCACGTACGGTTCGGTCGGTGGGCTCTTTTTTTATCTTTTCGGGCCATCTCTCGATTATGGCGATCTTCTCGGGATGCAGATTTTTGGACTTCTCTTCAACTTTTTAGGAGCCAATCTGAGGCATTCCCATGTCTTTTTGCATTTCGGTCCCCTGGAAGGTATCGTCATCAGCCCGGCGGCCCATCAAATCCATCACAGTCAAGATCCGGCGCATTACGATAAGAATTTTGGTGTGTGCCTGGCTCTCTGGGACCGACTGGGTGGGAGTTTTTTTGACCCTAGGCAGGTCCAAAAACCCCTTGTATTTGGCCTCGATCAATCTCCCCTCTCGCGGCCTGAACAGCCTTTACTTCCGCTCTATACCCACGCTTTCCGCCAGCTTTTTTCGCGCTTTCGGAATGCGATTCCGCAAGGCCACCTGGCAACTCTCGATACGAAGGAACATGGCAAGTGACCCCTCATTCAATAGGTTTATGGCTCAGTTTAGGCTGCTGCCTCGCTCCCCTCGCCTACGGTCAAAGTCCAGAAGAAGACAAGAAAAGCCATGAAACCATGGTGGTACGGGGGCAACATTTTTCTGATCCCGGTTCGACGACGATCATTGGATCCGAGCAACTCGAGACTTTTAAATACACAGATCTGAACCGCGTTCTCAAGTCAGTTCCTGGGGTCCAGATTCAAGAAGAAGAAGGTTTTGGTCTGCGGCCGAACATTGGAATGCGGGGGGTGGATCCCCACCGCAGCCGCAAAATTCTCCTGATGGAAGACGGCATTCCTTCGAGTCCGGCGCCTTATGCGGCCCCGGCTGCTTACTACGTTCCTTCTTTGGCCTTGATTGAAGGCATCGAAGTGACAAAAGGTTCATCAGCCATCCGCTTTGGCCCGCAAACGATAGGTGGTGCCATCAATTTTTGGAGTCGCAAAATACCGGAAACGGACTTAGAAGCACGACTCGATTTTGCTGCGGGTAGCTATCAATTTGAGAAAGCTCAAGGAAGTATCGGAGGACGCTCGGGAGATTGGGGCGGATTGCTTCTGATGAATCAGATGGAAAGCGATGGCTTTAAGACCCTGCGGAACGGCGGTGACACGGGTTTTAAAAAGCGCGACCTCATGGGAAAGCTCAGCTATGACCTCACACCTAACCAAACCTTAGGGCTTAAGTCGACCTGGTCGGATGAAGATTCCGATGAAACTTATCTCGGTTTGACCCGATCTGACTTTGATCAGGATCCCTATCAGCGCTATACCGCATCGGAGCGAGATCATATGAAAAACGGCCATTCCACTCTAATGCTCGAGCACAATTGGGCAGGGATGGGAATGAAAAGCCGCGTGGCCCTCTATCAGAATCGATTCGACCGGCGCTGGGCCCGATTTGATGGAATATCAGATCCGACTACATCGGCGCGCACCATCCTTTTGAATCCCGCTGGTCGCTATCAACATGCCTATAATGTGATGCGTGGGGTGGACGATAGCCTCGGTGTGGATGACCAAATCGTTGTGGCCAACAATCATCGCATCTATCGCAGTGAAGGCATCGCCTGGGACGCGTCGATGGACTCGGAGCTGAGTGAAGGACGCCAGAATCAAGTTGAAGTTGGATTGCGCTTGCATCGCGATAGCATTCGTCATGATCATACGACCGACCGCTTTAATATGATCGACGGGCATTTGGAGGAAAGTGGTTCTGCGTCTATGCTCGGTGCTCAGGATGAAATATCTTCGCAGTCTTTTGCCGCTTATCTCTGGGATACCTACTCGCTCGATGCCTGGAAGTTCAGCGGCGGCCTCAGACAGGAATTCGTCACCATCGAGAAGGACGATTTTTCCGCCACAGATAGTGACGGCAATGTGAAACGATCAGCTACAATGCCAGGTTTAGGTCTGTTCCGGCAGCTCGACTCTCATTGGGGATGGCTGCTCGGTGTCTATCGAGGTATGGGTCTTGCCGATGCCGATGATGCCGGAAGTGGAAAGCCTGAAGAGAGTATTAACTACGAAAGCGGTGTTCGTTGGCTCGACAAGGGAGCTCAGTTTGATGCCATCGGCTTTTACAACAACTACAGCAATCTCAAAGGAACCTGTAGCGCTGCCGAGGGTTGCGGTTCGAACGCGAGCGATCGCAGCTTTGATGGAGGACGAGCGCGGATCTATGGACTCGAATTAGGTGGTTCGGGCGCCTTTCAAGCCGAGGCGCTCCGGTTTCCTTTCTCAGTTCAATACACCTATACGAGGGCCAATTTCGCTGGAGATTTTGATTCGGCTCTCGTCGATTGGGGGATTGGCCGTATACACAGGGGTGACCCTTTGCCTTATGTGCCAAGGCACCAATTGAATGGGCAGCTTGGTGTTCAGTGGTCCGCAGTACAAGTTAGTTTGGCTGGCAAGTACCAAGCTGTCTCCTATGATCAGGCGATCCCCGTGGGGCGGGAAGAGTTGCCGTCTTCTCTCATCTTTGACGGTGCTGGCAGCTACTTTGTCACAGAACAAACCGAACTTTATGCGAATGTCGACAACCTCACCGACGTAAAAAACTTGGTTTCTTTCCGACCCTTTGGTGCGCGACCGGGCAAGCCTCGATCCTTTGTCGGCGGCGTGAAGGCGCGCTTTTGAGGGAAGAGCACGGAAAACCTGCCACCTCGATTGGAGCTACGCGGGTTCATCTTGCCAAGGTCTTAGGATTGACATAGGTTTCTCCCATCCAATCGTTCGGTCGAATGATTCAAGAGAGGGACTCTTATGAAAAGATTCATATCAGGTAGAAATATGACGGTGGTCGGGCTTCTCGCTCTTACTTCCGCCGTCTATGCACAGGAACCGGCCGCACCTGCGGCTCCAAGCGCAGCGCCCGAAGCGCCAGCAACACCGCCTCCGTCTCCTGCTCCGAAAGCTCCAGCAGCGAAGAATCAAACTAAAGATAAAGACAAGGTTGAAAAGATTTCAGTCACTGGGTCACGGATCAAACGTCAGGACATGACCGGATCTTCCCCCTTAACCATCATTGGTCGTGAAGAAATCGCTAACACCGGTGCACAGACTGTCACCGATATCGTTAAAGATTTGCCGGCAGCCATCGGTAATTCAACAACGACTTCGACGACCAATGGCGGTGGTGGTGGTAGCGGAAATATTGCTTTGCGGGGACTTGACTCAAGTTCAACGCTCGTCCTTCTTAACGGCCGGCGGCTACCTGTCGATGCTGCTGGTTCGAGCCCTGACCTCAACTCGATTCCCGTCGCTGCAATCGAGCGAGTTGAAGTACTTCAGGATGGTGCTTCTGCTATTTATGGTTCCGATGCTATTGCCGGAGTCATTAACATTATCACGCGCAAAGAATACGAAGGTCTCGGAGTAGAAACGTATTATGGCCAGGCTTCGCGTGGTGATCTCGAGACCAAGGGACTTGATGTAACGTTTGGATCTGTTTCAGATCGCGCGAGTCTCATGTTCGGGTTTAGCCATTATTCTCAAGGTAAGATCGCATCTCGAGATCGCGATGTTTCTAGGAATATCTTGAGTCCTAGTCCGACGACTCCTCAAGCAAAAGTGAGTATCGATGGACAAGATCCGTTAATCGTCAAAGATGATTTTACAGGAACCAAACCCAGTCCAAGCGATTATCGCCCTGTAGAAGATGGTGACACTTTTAACTTCTCTCAGATCACAGATGCTGTAATGGCCCAAGATCGCAATAGCATTTTTCTCAGTGGCAGCTACGAACTGAAGCCGGATCTGAAAACTTTTTTTGAAGCGACTGTAGCCCGCACCGAAAGTGAATATAACGCGGCACCCACTCCGGTATCTATATCTCAAGAGACGGGCAACATAACCATTTCCCCCAATAATCCATATAATTCGTTTGGTGTGGAACTTACTAAAGTTAGAAAGCGATTACTGGAACTTGGCCCCCGCGTTTCGTCTTCGGAATCTTTAACGAGTCGTATCGTTGCAGGCTTTGAAGGAAAACTCGATAATACCTGGTCTTGGGATTTCGCATATAACCGCGGTTTATCTCGCGTTCAATCTCAGACCGAGAATATTGTCAATAAAACTAATTTGATGATAGGTCTAGGTGATCCTGCGGCATGTACCAAGCTCGCGGCTCTCGGTTGCGTGCCCATCAATTTACTCGGTCCCGCCGGCAGTATCGATTCGGCTCAAGCTGATTGGTTGAGATTGACTGCTCGCGATCAAACGGCTGCGGACGTAGAATCTCTCGTATTCAATGCCTCGGGAGATTTAGTGCAAACTCCTCTTGGTATGATTGCGCTGGCCGCCGGTGTCGAAGTACGAGGCGAAAAGTTTGATTTTAAAGCTGATAGCAACTCAGAAAAATATAATACCGTCGGGAGTACAAACGGGAAGTCGACCAAGGGTGATCGCGATGTGAAAGAGGCCTACGTTGAACTTTCTGTTCCACTCACAAAACTCGCGGAACTTGAACTCGCTGGACGGTACAGCGATTACTCTGATTTTGGTTCAACGACCAATCCGAAGTTTGGCTTGAAAATATATCCAGTCGAAGGTTTGATTGTTCGCGGAACATATTCGACTGGATTTCGCGCGCCTAGTCTGGTCGAACTCTATCGTGGACAGCAAGAGAACTTTGCCCAACTTAAGGATCCATGTCAGGCGAATGATTTGCCGGGATACTGCAATGGGGTGCAGGCTGACAAAAGTGTAAAACAATTTCTTGTCTTGCAGGGTGGCAATCCAAATCTTAAACCAGAAAAATCGAAGGCCTTTACCTTTGGATTAGCTTATTCCTTCGCAAATATCTTCAATGCTAAAGCTGATTATTTCGAAATCAAGACTGAAAATGCGATTGATACTAACGGCCAATTTATTTTGGATCAATTTCGAACCAGTGGAAAGTTTACGGATAAGGTCGAGCTAGATGCTTCGAATAATATCAAGCGACTAGAAGCCATTGCGCTTAATTTGTCTGCACGAAAGGTTCGGGGCGTTGATTTGGGGACAGATTATACCTTAGTCACTACTGGCGCTGGCCGTTACACCTTCAGTATTTTGGGGTCTCATTACATCGAATACCTTAATCAAGCTGATGCAACTGCTCCATTTGTCAATGTCGTAGGTGTCTATTCAGATGCAGCAAGCGGAGGACGTGGGTCAATTCCTAAATGGAAGGGTGTAGGCGGTGTCGACTGGCGAGATAATGCGATTACTGCCGGGATTAGCGCAAATTACGTGAGTAAGTTGAATGCCGAGGGTGCGGATATTCCAAAAATCCCTGCTTGGACCACTTATGACTTAAGGGTAGGTTATAGTTTTGCCGATTACGGGGACGTGACACTTGGCATAAATAACATCGCAGATGCAAAGCCTCCTCGGACGGATGCAGCTGGAAACGATAACATTGATGCGCGAACGCATAACTTGATTGGCCGCTTCTACTACGCAAGATACGGATTTAAGATCTAAATAGAAGGGGAAGCCCACCGCTTCCCCTTATCTTCATTATTCCCACTCAATCGTAGCCGGTGGCTTAGTCGTCACATCATAGACAACACGATTAATGCCATGGACCTTCCGCACAATCTCATCACCGACATTCACCAGAAAACTAATCGGCAAATCACCGACACCGGCGGTCATACCGTCCGAAGCCGTCACAGCGCGGAGCGCACAGACATCTTGATAGGTACGGTTGTCGCCCATGACGCCGACCGATTTGACTGGCAGCAGAACAGCAAAGGCCTGCCAGACTTCAGAATAAAGATTTTCTTCGCGCAACCGGCGGATGAAAATGGCATCGGCTTCCTGCAGCACACGAATCTTTTCGGCATCGATGGCACCTAAGATCCTTACGGCAAGGCCGGGGCCAGGGAAAGGATGCCGATCGACGAGATGATCGGGAATCTTCAGCTGGCGACCGATGATGCGGACTTCGTCTTTAAAAAGATAACGGAAGGGCTCGCACAGTTCGAGCTTCAGCTTTTCAGGCAATCCACCAACATTGTGGTGGCTCTTGATCACCTTAGCGCCAGCGCCGTGTCCCGCCGATTCGATGACGTCGGGATAGAGTGTGCCCTGACCTAAATGGGTAAAGCCCTTCTGCTCATGGGCAAACTGCTCAAATGCCTCGATGAACTTCCTGCCAATGATCTTGCGCTTTTGCTCGGGATCACTGACACCCTTCAGGGCGCCCAGAAAATCCTCGCTGCGATTCAGAGTCGTCAGATGAACGCCGAAGGCGGTTAATTGCTCCTGGACCCACTTGGCT